>JAWAAV010000028.1:0-6321 GCA_038884935.1 Candidatus Pacearchaeota archaeon | reverse complement strand
GCTTCTGAGTTTTTGCAATGCATCCTCTCCGATAATTCCCTTTACCTTTACGACATATATCTTGGGTATCTTACGGGACGGATGCAGGACAGAATCCGCAAAATCTCCGTCGTTTGTTAGAAGAAGCAAGCCTTCTGAATTCTTGTCAAGTCTGCCAATTGGATAAAGTCTTTCTTTTGTCTTTATTAAATTTTTTACAATCTTTCTTTGAAATTTACTAAACATTGTAGTTTCATATCCTTTTGGCTTATATAGTATGAAATATCTTTTTCTTTCAAAAAGTAATGGTTTGCCTTCAATAATAATTAAGTCTGTTTGAGGGTCCGCCTTATTACCCAGTTTTGCAATTTTTTGGTTTAGAATTACTTTGCCATCTTTAATAAGTTGTTCGGCTTTTCTTCTTGAACAAATTCCGGCAGAAGAAATAAGTTTTTGAAGACGCTGTTTTGTCATAAAATTTTTATGAAGTATTTATTTATAAACTTGTTTAACAATAAACTTAAAAATATAATTTGATTTTAATTGAAAGGACCCATAGTCCAGTGGTTAAGACGTCTCCCTTACACGGAGAAGATCGGAGGTTCGAGTCCTCCTGGGTCCATTTATGATAAGCTGGCGTGACTTTGAGAAAATGGAGATGAGAGTTGGAACAATTCTTGAAGTAAAAGATTTCCCAGAAGCAAAAAACCCTTCGTACAAATTAAAGATCGATTTTGGAAAATTTGGCATTAAACAATCCAGTGCGCAAATAACAAAATTATATAAAAAAGAAGATTTAATAGGCAAACAAGTTATTGCTTTTACAAATTTCCCTCCAAAACAAATCGCAAATTTTATGTCAGAATGTTTAGTACTTGGAGTTATTCTTGATAATGAAGAGGTTGTTTTATTACAACCAGAAAGAAGTGTAAAAAATGGATTAAGAGTTGCTTAGCTCTTTATCCTCTTATAAACAATTTTTCATTTCTTTGGTAAATGCCTTGTTTTAGGTCAGATAATTAGTTCAAGGATTATTTTGTTTTTCGAGAAGTCCAAAAATTTTGTCTTAAATTAATAATTTTAAAATAAACTTGTTACAGCACGAAATTAAAAAGGTTTAAATATACTTCTCTTTATATTTAGTTATGGTTGGGAAGTCGTCTGAAAAAAACAATAAAGAACAGGAAAAAGAGGTAGGGAGTATAGAGAAAGAAATAAAACAAGGGCCTGAAATTAAGTATGAAGCAAGGCCCAAAAAGTTTTCTGAAGAAGAAATAAAAAAAGAAATAGAAAAAACAAAAGAAAAGCTTGATAAGTTTAAGACAAAACTTCTTGAAAAATACAATTTTATTATTGGAATAGGAATTTTGCCTCCGCAAGCAATTGTAAAGTTTGAAGAAGAAGACAATATTTTTGAGAGTATACCTGATGAGAAAGAAAGGAAAAAGCTTATTCATGTGCTTATATTGACGCCAGAAGAGCAGTTCAAAAATTTTAATAAAATAAAGCCAGAGATAATCAAACTAGCGAAAGAAGCAGATCCAAATATATGGATTCACTTAAAGACTCCGGTAGATGTCTGGAATTATGGACTTGATAGTAAGTATGATTATCTTTCTGCTATTGCAATGTCTTTTCCTATTTTTGATAAAGGATTTTTGGGCTCGTTAAGAGTTGCGGAAATCCATAAAAATCTTGTTTTGCAAAAGTTTGAGAAATATGTTGTAAGTTATGTTATTGCAGGAAGTTTAGTAAGAGGAGAAGCTACAAAAACAAGCGATGTTGATGTTTTTGTTATAATTGATGATACTGATGTCAAGAGAATGCACAGGCTTGAATTAAAAGAAAAATTAAGAAATATAATATACAATTATGTTCTTGATGCAAGCGAGTTAGCAGGAGTTAAAAACAAACTAAGCCCTCAAATTTATATTCTTACTGAATTTTGGGAGTCTGTAAAAGATGCTAATCCTGTTATATTTACTTTTATTAGAGATGGAGTTCCAATGTATGACAGAGGAACTTTTATGCCTTGGAAATCTCTTTTAAAAATGGGCAAGTTGAAACCAAGCCCAGAAGCAATAGAGATGTTTATGTCAATGGGGGATAAAACAACAGATACTATTAACAGAAGATTGATTGACGCAATGATAGATATTTATTGGGGAGCTGTAACTCCTAGTCAGGCTTTGCTTATGCTTTATGGTTTGCCACCACCAACAGGCAAATCAGAAATTGTTGAAGTAATGGAAGAGATATTTGTCAAGAAGGAGAAAATGCTTGAACCAAAATATATTAAAATACTTGAAAAAATTGTCAAACTTTGGAGAGATTATGAGCATGAAAAATTTAATGAAATTTCAGGAAAAGAAATAGATGAATTGACGAAAGAATTTAAGGATTATACAAAAAGACTTAAAGAATTAAAAGAACAAATTGAAAAAAGGAGCAACCAGAAAACAATAGAGCAGTTTTATAAAGATATTATAAATTTACTGCAAGGAGCTTTTGGCAAGAAATCAGAAGAAGAACTTATTAGAGATTTTGAAAATGAAATGGTAAAAAAAGGCAAACTCCCAGAGTTTTATTTAAGAATTTTAAAAGATGTTTTTGATGCAAGAGAGAAATTTAAGAAAGGCAAAATGATGAAGCATGAGATAGAAGAGGCGAGAAAAAACGCAAACCTTTTGATTAATCAACTTATTGAGTATAACCAGAGATGCGAATTACTTTATCTTGATCAAAACAAGTTCAAGATAAAGACAAAAGAAGGAACCTATACACTAATAGTTCTGCCGAACGAAGCATTTATCTTGAAAGAGAAAGAAATACTTAAGGTTATGATAAAAGAAGGGCAGATTGTAAAGAGCGATGCAAAAGAAATGGCTGAAGCAACTGCAAAAGTGGCAAAACAAGAAATTTCTGTTTCTGGAAAACTATTTGAAATTTTGAAAAAGGAATTTGGAGAGTTTGAACTTGTGTTGTAATTATTTTTGTTAATGTATTAATTAACACTTTATAATATAGAGCAATTTTCTCATATTAAAAGAAATCTGCACCTCTCGTATCATTTTCCTTTGCTGATAATTTATATTCTTAAATCTATAAAACTTTTTAATAAAGCCTTGATAAAAATCTTTAAAAACCTTCTTTAAATAGGTGTATTATGAAAGAAAATAAAGGGATTGTTATTCAATTTAGGAGAGGAAGGCATACAATACACGAAAAACATTTTATATTAGATTTAGGTGCAAAAAATAGAAAAGAAGCTGAAAAATTTATTGGAAAAGAAGTTGTGTGGAAATCTTCTTCTGGAAAAATAATAAAGGGAAAGATTTCAAGTCCTCACGGAAATAAAGGGCTTGTAAGAGCAATTTTTGAAAAAGGATTGCCCGGTCAATCAATTGGAACTGAAATCAAATTAATAGAAACAAAGGAGGTAAAGAAATAAAATGCCAGTGAGAAAAGCACTTGCGTATTCAAAAAAATATACAAGACCTTACACAAGAAAAAGTAGTGTGAAAAGTAAAAGTTATATTAAAACAATTCCGCCGCAGAAAATTGTAAAAATGAGAATGGGCAATGTTAAAGCATATGAAAATAACGAATTTAAATATGTAATAAGATTACTTTCAAACGAGAATGTTCAGATTAGAGATCTTGCATTAGAAGCTTCAAGACAATATATTAATAAAATGCTCGATACAGAGTTGCCGGGTCAGTATTTTTTTGAACTCAGAGTTTATCCTCACCACATAATAAGAGAACATAAAGTTTTGACTGGTGCTGGAGCAGATAGAATGGCAGTTGGAATGGCACATTCTTTTGGTGTTACGATTGGAAGAGCTGCATTAGTTAAAGAAGGAGAAGAAATTTTTTTAGTTGCAGTGCCTACAGAAAAAGCAATGAGACTGGCTATTCAATTTTTGAAACAGGTTAAGTCAAAATTGCCTTGTAATTGTTCAATTTCTGTTGAAATCAAAAAGTAAACGTTAGTTTCATTTAATCTCTTTTTAGTTTCAAGAAAATTCTTTATATAAATCAAGCTTAATTAGTATAAGAAAAATCCTCGCTATAGCCATACCATAATTTTATAAAATTACCACTATCTAGCAAAAGCTTTATAAACTAAAATGTAACTATTATTATGTAATAACAAAATGGTAGAAGAACATAAACCAACCGAAAAAGGATATCCTGGAATAAATCCTGGCAATATTAGCCGGAGTGACGAGGATAGTGAGAAAGATGAAAATAACGAAAAGACTATAGCAATTTCTCCAGAAGAAGAAGCTAAACTATTAGAAGAGGCAAGAATACAACAAAAAGAATTAGATGAATTAAGAGAGCAGTTGAGAAAAGGAATTGCTGGAATTGGTTCCAGAGTTACAGGAGAATCTGGAACTTTAGAAGATAAAACTATTGTAATGTCAGAAGAAGAGCAAAAAAGTTTTAACGAATCAGACAGAGATTCCGGTAGAGATTTATCAAAAATGAAAACAGAGATTTTGCCACCTTCGCCTGAAATCACTAATCAACCCCCACCATACGAACAACCACAAAGCGAGCATACCCTTTTAATTAATGCAGATCCTACAAAAATAAGATACGATGCCGCCGGAAGACCTTTACCAAAAGAGGATACTGGTGTGTGGTCAGCAAGACAAAAAGAAACAGACGAGCTTCTTACTAAGTCTCTTAAATCTAGTGGAAATATAGATAAAGATAGAATAGTAAGAAATATGCTAAATCCTTATACAAATTCTGCAGTAGTTGATGAAAATGGATGTTTAATTTTACGTAACGAACCCGTTTTGGGAGTGGATTATACAGAAGAAAGTCAATTTAGAGATGAAAATGGGAATTTAGTAAAAAGAAGATTACCAAAAGGAAACACTGGAAGAATAGCTTTGCTTAATCAAAAAAAAGTACCTTATTTGCATATGAAAACAACAGAATTTTCAACAATATTTTGGGGAGACATAGGAGATGAAACATTACTTGATCCAGTCCCACTTGCAATAGAAGAAAGAGCTTTTGAATTATTTCAAGAAGAGCACAAGTTTCCAGAATTGGCAACAGAAAAGGGAGAAAGAGAGTTTAGATTAAAATATATTCCTAAAGCAATAGAAGATTTAGAAAGCAAATTTAATTCTAGTGGTATGAAAGGATATGTGTTACGCAAGGTTTCAAAGACAGATCCTCTAACACAAAAGACTACAGAAACTGAGGAGTACATAAGATTTCAAGAACACTGTTGGAGTTATTTAAGGTATGCACATAGATTAAAAAAAGGCCAGAAATTTTTTCCTAATGGAGCAGCAGTGCGTATGGGTTTAGAAGAACCCAAAGGTTTACTGAAACTTGCAAGATTGAGAGATATGGCTATGAGAAGGTTGCATAGAGAACATCAAGTAAGAACCGTCTATATGGGCGAAACTGTTGGTGGAAAGCCAGTTGATATTATGACTTATCATACACCAATCCCCTGGAAAAGCATTTTTGAACACAAAACACTTGAAGAAATTCTTAGTGAAGTTTTAGTAGCTACATTAAGAGAATTAAAATTTTGTTATGAAAATTTTAATGCAATCCATAGAGATATAAAGCCTTCAAATCTTATTTTGCCTGTTGGCGATGTTTTAAAAATTTTAGATTGGGGTATAGTGAGGTTTTCTGCAGAATCTTCTACTTTAACAAGAGATTTTGCATTAGGAACACCTGCATATATGTCACCAGAACAAATAAGAAGAGAACCTTTAGATTTTAGATCAGATATTTGTTCTTTAGGTTGGACCATGTATGCTATTCTTAGTGGCAAAGAACCTTTGCCTGCAGTTAGCTCGCCAGAAGAGGCTATCGGATTAAGAGCGTTTGGATACACACCTTTAGCAGTTACTCATTTTGATAGAATTAGATCAGATTTGGAAAGAAGATGTAAGGGCAAGGGATTTTTTGAAAGAAGAAAAGAATATTCGAGAAGAGAAGAAATGATTAAGAATTTAGAGCTTGTTTTAGCATGGATGTGTCAACCTGTAAAAGAGTTAAGGCCAGGTTCTTATGACGAAATAATAGACGCAGTAATAGATGTTTACAATGGAAGACAGCCAAAAACTCTTTTTGAATTCTTAGAAAAATTAGAGAAAACGATTCCCGCTTATTTAAGTTCTATTAGTAAAACTGCAAGTAAAGAACAATTTAATGCAGCTTGTCACGCATTTGCCTATGTATGGAAACCGCGCGTATTTTTAGAAAAAGTCTTTTCGCAAAAAGAACAAGCGTATGTTAGACCTGCAGATTTAGGAGAAGAACTTGCTAAAACTCTTAATTGCAAAGCAAAAT
>JAWAAV010000027.1:0-6586 GCA_038884935.1 Candidatus Pacearchaeota archaeon | reverse complement strand
TTTTATGGCGCGGAATTTGGGAATAAAGAATAAATGTGAAAAGAGCAAAGCAGGAAAGACAAGCAATTGAAATTATTGATTTTTTATGTTTCGCTTTGTTGCGAGGAGATTCATTTACACATAGTCTTACTACCGCAAGGTATTTTAACTTTAATAAACATTAAGTTATATGCTGTTCAAAAAAGAGACGCCTTTGTATGCATACGAAGTAATAAGAGAAGGAGGGGTCGATGTAATGTATATTAATTATCTTGGAGCACCTTACATTCCTTCTATTGCCGACTCGCCAGATGTTATGGCAAGGACAATTGAAGCACTTATAGAAAATCCTAATGTAAGTAAAATTGTTTTTGTTCAGCAAAGAAATTATGTTTATGATTCTAGTATGGTATTTTTGCTTGTTGAAATTGCTCAAATTTATAATCACTTAATAAAACAAGAGAAGATTTTGACTCCAAGTAGATTGGTTTTAGATTGCACACAATGCCTTGGTAATAAATATAATGATATGGCTTATTTTAGCCTTTTATTAAAAAGAGACCCTGTCTTGGCTTATCATGAAGTAAAACGGTTTTGGAGAGAAGAGAGAATTAATTTAGAAAAAACACCTCCAGAATTTCAGGTATACGAGTTAAATTATTTAAGGCTTCTTGAAAAAATTATTTCTTTGCTTGAGAATACACGGATTGTTAGAGAAACAAAAAAAGAATTCACTACAAAAAGATACGCACATGGCTCGAGAGAAATTTACAAACTCTTTTTTAGACCAGATGTTGTACCTAATTTTACTTTTACAAGACTTGTTGCAACTTTGCCTGAAGATGCAGAGATTATCGAACAATACGAAATCGCATCCGGGCCCGATAGGTCAGTTGTAACGATTTTAAGAAAGAAAGGAGAACCAAAGTACATATATCATTTGTTGCCGCCAGAGTACACTCTCGAAGAAGATTACCAAATGCTTTTGAATCTGGCAAGGAATGTTCTTATAGAAAGACAACCAAAGGCAGAAGAATTTATGGATTTTGAAAGAACCCGAAGAGTTTTCTCAAATATAGCGAGAGATTTATTACAAGATTTGGCAAATACAAAAGGAATTTCATTAACTTATTCTCAACTTGAAGTACTCTCAAATATACTAATAAGATATACAATAGGTTTTGGCATTATAGAAGTTCTTCTTCAAGATGAAAATATTCAGGACATATCACTAAATGCTCCTATACCATTAAATCCGATTTTTATTAGGCATGGAAAATATGATGAATGTACATCAAATATTATTCCAAGTCAAGAAGATGCTGAGTCGTGGGCTGCTAAATTTAGAATGTTGAGCGGGAGGCCTTTAGACGAAGCCAATCCTATTCTTGATACTGAGCTTGGTGTGAAAAACGCGAGAGCCAGAGTTGCAATAATCCAGCAACCTCTTTCACCGAGGGGATTGGCTTATTCTTTTAGAAGGCATAGAGATAAACCTTGGACTCTGCCTTTACTTGTTGATACTGGAATGTTAAATTCGTTTGGAGCAGGTCTTTTGAGCTTTTTTATAGACGGAGCAAGAACAATGCTCGTGGCGGGTACAAGATCAGCTGGAAAAACCTCGTTGTTAGGAAGTTTAATGTTAGAAATTATGCCAAAATTTAGGATTATAACTGTTGAAGATACTTTAGAATTACCAGTAGATGCGATTAGAGAGTTGGGTTATGATATTCAAAGAATGAAAGTTCGTTCAGCTTTATTAAAAACTTCTGCAGAAGTTGCTGCTGATGAAGGAATAAGAACGAGTTTAAGATTAGGGGATAGTTGTTTAATAATTGGGGAGGTTAGAAGTGAAGAAGCTTTGGCTTTATATGAAAGCATGAGAATTGGAGCATTGGCAAATGTTGTAGCAGGTACAATACACGGGGGTAGTCCTTATTCTGTGTTTGATAGAGTTGTAAATGACTTAAAAGTACCAATAACAAGTTTTAAAGCAACTGATTTAATTGTTGTTGCGAATCCTGTAAAAAGTCCGAGTGGAGGAAGAGCTTTTAGAAGAGTAATAAGCGTGTCAGAAGTAAGAAAAGAGTGGAAAAATGATCCTTTAGAAGAAGGAGGTTTTGTGGATTTATTAAAATATAATGTAGAAAAAGACCAGCTCGAACCAACTGCTGATTTAATTAATGGAGATAGTGTTGTTATAAAAGATATAGCTGCGAATGTAAAAGGTTGGGCTGGAAATTGGGATGCGGTTTATGATAATATTCTATTAAGAGGAAAAATGAAAGAAGAGCTGGTGAAAATTGCAAGAGAAATTGGTAGAAAAGATTTGCTTGAAGCAAAATTTCATTATCTGTCAAATTCGATATTTTACGAAGTTTCAGAAAAAGTTAAGCAAGAAATAGGTTTGCCTTTGAGTGAGAGAGTTTTTCCAGAGTGGCAAAAGCTTGTAAAAGAAGAAGCAAAGAAGTTTATAAAAGGAGAAATTTAGTTTTATAGGTTTTGTGATCTAAATTTACATTTTTATTATTTTATTTTTAATGTTTTAAATTTTTATGTAAATATCTCGCCAGACTTAATAATAAGAGTTTTAATAAGTGTAAATATTTTTTATAGTCTGTTATTGTTTTTTATTTTATATATTTTGTGTGTACTTTTGTAACCCTTTAAACATATAAAAAATAATTAAATAAGAATAGATTTTGAAAGTAGGCTAGTAAGTAATATAAAAGTGATGGAAAAATAAAAGATTGTTTAGAAATAAGATTTTTCTACAGTTAGTATTTGCTTGTTAGAGTTGGTTGGTATACAGAAAAAATGAAAAATCTCGTTGGTAACAGAAAACAATATTAGGGTTATGAATTCAGATGGTTTTGAGAGAAGAATGTTATAACAACTAGCTATTGAATAAGAGTACAAGTAATTTAAATGAAAAAATGTTTTAATTAAGAGTGTTTATTTAAAATACAAAAGACTTATTGACCTCTTTACAATTTTTTAGTTAAATTTATTAAATAGCTTTATTTATAGATTTTATGTCAAAAAGAGGTATAGAATTAAGTTTTTTGTTTAAGATTCTTTTATGGATTATTGTATTTTTTATTTTACTTGGCGGAATTTACTCAATGTTTAAAAAATTCGCATAATTAAATTTAATTTATCTGGTTTTTGAAGTAAAGAAGATTCGTTATGTTAGGAGAGCTTTTAACAAAATAAGGTTATATTAAAATAGAGCTTACATTATTATTAGAGTTTTGTCATCAGAGTAAAGCCATATTTGTTAGTTAATTTTTTAAGACCAGATGTTGCATAAATGTATTTAATTTAAAGTACAGATTTCTATTTTAAAGATTCTATACTGCACTTTTTCGAAATTAAAACATTTGCATTTAATTTAACTATTTTTTAAGTTATGCTGTTTACACGATAGAACAGAAGATATAAAAATCTTGTTTAGTTAGTGTATATAATGGAAAAAAGAAGTGAAAAAAGAACAAAAAATAAGAAAAAAGGAGATATCTCTGCAGCTGTTATTGTATCTATATTACTTTTAATTGTGGGTTTTGGAATTCTTCTCACGTTTATTTTAAGAATTTATTCTTCAGACATTGTTGATAGAGAAGTTTGTAAGGAAAGTGTTGTTTTGAGAGGAATTTCTGGAGGAGCTACGCCTTCAGGGTTGGGAGCGAATTTTGTTAATTTAAGATGTAAGACTCAAAAAATTTGTGTTACTTCTGGTTTAATTGGTGGTAAATGCGAAGAAAATTTCCCGCAACAAACTGTTTTAAAGAAAAAAGTAAAAAGTGAGTCAGCTATAGAAAAACTTATTGCCGATGAAATTTTGGCTTGTTGGGATATGATGGGGCAGGGAAGACTTACTTTATTTACACCAGGTTGGAAGGCGCAGTTTGGTATTGGTACTAGCGATGTTTATTCGAGTTGCGTTATTTGCTCTAGAATTGCTTTTGATGAAGAAACATTAAAATCAAAAGGAATTAATTTAAGCAAAGTTGATGTTTATAAATACATGCTCACACATAAAGTTCCTGGAAAGGATTTTAGTTATGCGCAATATATAGCCGGAGGATCTCCTGCTGGTGTTTCTGTAATGGGGAAAGAAAAAATGAAAGAATTAAGCAATAGCTTTAAAGAGGATATAGAAAAACAACAAATAGAAGGTAAAAATATAGAGTTAGTTGATATAACAGAAGTTGAGCAACAACCTTTAACTAAAAAATCTGGAGAAATTGCAGTTATATTCATGGAGATTAGTACACCTAGTGGTAAAAACGTTATTGAAAATACATTAGTGGCTATTGGTGGAGGAGCAGCAATAGTTTCATTTTTACCCGGTTCTGGGCTTGTTTTAAAAGTTGCTTCAAAAGCTTTAGCGAACCCTTACGTAGCTTTTGCAGTTGCTGTGGGAGTTGTTGGATTTGTAGGTTATCAAACATGGAATGTTTATCAAAATTATAATACTGCTTTTAGTTATTGTAGTGATACAAAATTTGAAAATGAGGAAGGTTATTATGGCTGTAGGGCTTTAAGGGTTATTGTTTATGATGAAGAAAGCATTAAACAGTTTTGTAATATTATAGAAAGCATTTCATGATAAATGATGTAATTGAAAATGAAAGATAAAAAAGGAATTACAAAAGAAGAAATTTTAAGAATTATAATTGCAGTTATTTCTATTTTAATTCTTGTTTATCTTGCTTTTAAATTATATAGAATTATTTCGGGTTCAAAAGAAAAAGAACAAGCAGAGGCTATTTTGAAACAGGTTGGAGAGAGAATTAATACTTTAAAGGCAAATGACAGCATACTTTTAACTGGTCCAAAAGGTTGGTTCTTATATATGAAAGATGAAACTAAACTATGTGTTTTTTGCGAAAAAACAAGCGGATGTCCGAAAGAATCATTGAAAGACAAAACTATCAGTTGTATTTCTATTAATCCTGGCTTATCTGTTAAAATCCAAGAAACTAACAAAAATATTCCAATTTATATTACAACACTTAAATTGGAAAAAGAAAATGAAAAAATATTTTTATCAATTAAAAAATAAAGCTCGATATAAAAGAGGTATTATAATCGGAGATGTTATTTTTATCATTTTAAACGTGGCTTTTTTTGCAATGCTTCTTTATTTTGTTAGAGATAGATGTTTGGGCGAGAATATTAAAGAAAAAATTCTTACAAGACAAATAGCACTCCTAATTAACTCTGCAGAACCAGAAACTTTATTGATTTTTAATGTTCAAGAATACTTAAAAATTGCTAAAGAAAATAAAATTCAAGAACAAGATTTTATTAAAATTGAAGATGGGTTAGTAAGTGTGGCATTAAACGGAGATAAATCTAACTATCCTTTTTTTTCAGATTATAAAATAGAATATGAGTTAAGAGAAAATTTTCTTTATGTAAAAATCAAATAGGAAAATCTATAAAAATAAAAATGGAAAAAGGAAAAAAAGGAAGTGAAAAATATTTATCACTTTGGTGGTATGCGTGTCTTGCTATAATACTTACAGGGGTAGTGATAAATACATTAAGGTTCCAATATGTATTAGATGTTTCTTCTTTAGATGCAGAAATCCTTTCTAATAGAGTTTTAAATTGTATAGTTAGAAATGGAGAACTGGTTTTTGAACCATCTAGTTTAAACAACTTTGATATTTTTTCTTTATGCAAGATTAAATTTAGAGAAGGCAAAGATTATTTTATTGGGATAGAGATTTATAATTTTAGTGAGTGTAAAGAGGTGATTGGAGAAAATGACGAAAAAAATCTTGAATGCCCTCTTTTTATAGAACCTCTTTATAACATCTCTAAAAAACCAAAAATAGATTTGTTTGATCGATGTGTAAATCTAGAAGGAGTGCAAACTTCTTATATGCCCTCTTGCTCTTATAAAAATGTTTACACTTTAAGAAATAATGAGAGATATCTTTTAAGAATTATTGGGGGGACATCTGAAAGGTAAAATGAATAATCTTCAAAATTTTATTAGTGTTATAAAAATAAAAAGTAAGAAAGGGGTTTTGGGAGAGACATTAACGTGGATTGTAGCTTTTGTAATTATATTTTTTATAATGTTAATGTTTTTTGCTTCGAGTAGTTTATTAAGTTTAAAATTAAATTTAAAACAAAACGATGAACGAACAATTAAAACTGCTAACGGAGAAACCATTCTTTTGTGGGGAAAAGTTATGCCTGCTTTTTTTAAGACGAGAACTAAATCTATTAACATTAGTAAATTTGAAATAAATCAAAGATATGGAAATTATATTTACAAATACGATCTGGCGAGTTTTCATAACTTAACTATTCTAGATTATTTAAAAGTTAATAAAACCAATGAAGGAGTAGATTATATCATTGCTAAGATTTTTAGAGAGGCTCTTTTAATTTCAAATATCCGACCAAAAGCATTTTTATATTCTTTTCAAATTTCAAGCTCTATTTTAGAAAATTGCAAACCAACGGAAAAAGATAATTGTTATATAAATCAAAATTCAGGGTTTTATATTTCTTTTCCAAGCAATACTTTTTTGGTTTCAAGAGATAAAGAGATAATAAAAGTATATTTTCTAAATTTAAAGGG
>JAWAAV010000026.1:0-6669 GCA_038884935.1 Candidatus Pacearchaeota archaeon | reverse complement strand
GGAGGGAGTTCGCCAACTACAATGGGCCATTCTGCGGAAGAAGTAGAAGGAACAGTTCCAAGCGGTTTTTGTGTATTCTCTTCAACTCAATCAAGCTGTCCTGCAGGATGGACGCGAGCAAGCTAGTTTGATAATCGAACAATAAGAGGTAGCGATAGCGGTATAGGACAAACTGGCGGCAATGAAACTCATAGACATTGGGTTGATCTTGGAAAGGATGATTATGCAAGCGGAGGTTCGTCTAACGATCCATCAAGTCCCAGTGTATGGTCCGATCCAGCTTCAAGCTGGCCACCATATGTGAATGTCACAATTTGCTGTAAAAATTAAAACAAAGCTGATTTAGAAACAAATTTTATAAAACTTCTAAATTAGTAAGCTTAAAAATTTTTGTGTACTCTCTTAATTTAAAACAAATTATAACTTTATTTTGAAATAAAACAAACAAGTTTTATTTTTAAAGACAACCGTTTTCGTAGGCTTTAAATATTCCTTTTGCTGAGAGTTTTTATGCCTTACATAAAAAAGATTGTGTTAAATAATTTCAAAAGTTTTGCCCGCGAAACAGAAATTCCTTTTATTAATGGTACAAACGTAATTGTGGGTCCGAATGGTTCTGGCAAATCAAATATCGCAGATGCTATATGTTTTGTTTTAGGCAGGCTAGGAGTTAAAAGTATGAGGGCAAGCAAATCTTCTAATCTGATTTTTGTCGGCTCCAAAGATATCAAACCACCAAACGAAGCTAGTGTAAAAATTATCTTTGACAATAGTGATAGTTTATTTCCTTTTCGGGAAAAAGAAATCATAATAGAAAGAATTGTTAGAAGAAACGGACAAAGTATATATAAAATAAACAATGAAACAAAAACGAGACAAGAAATTCTTGAACTTTTATCCCAAGTTGGAATTGACCCTTACGGATTTAATATTGTTTTGCAAGGAGGTATTCAAGGCATTGTAAAAATGCAGCCAGAAGAAAGGCGCAAAATAATAGAAGAAGTTGCAGGTATATCTGTTTATGAGCAGAAAAAAGAAAAATCCCTCCATGAATTAGAAAAAACCGAAGAAAAGCTTAAAGAAGTTTCTGCTATTTTAAGAGAACGATCAACATACTTAAAGAATTTAGAGCAAGAGAGAAAACAAGCACTTAAGTATAAAGAGATACAGAATTCTATTCAAAGGTATAAAGCAAGCATTATTTCTAAAAAAATTTTGGAAAAAAAGAAAGAACTTTCAAAGATACAAGAAAATCTAAATAAATTTCAAGAGCAAAAAGAAAAACAAAAAATAAAACTCGAATCCCTTCAATCAGAAATAACAAAATTAAGTCAAGAAATTTCAAATATTAACGAATCTATTTATAAATCTGGTGGAGTAGAGCAAGAAACTCTTCATAACGAAACTTCGGAGCTTAAAGCAAAACTTACGGGATTAGAAGTAAGAAGAGAAAACAACGAGCAAAAACTTTCAGAACTTTTAAAAAGAAGAGAACGAATGGAAAAAGATCTCAAAGAGCTTGAGCTTGAAATTGCTAAATTAAGAGAAAAATCTCCAGTAATAACAGAAAAGTATCAAGAACTAGAACAAAAAAAGAAACTGCTTGACGAGCTTGAAAAAGGAAAAAAAGAATTTTATAAAATAAGAAGTGAACTCGAAGTTTGTAAAATTAGGCTTAACGATAAAAAACAAGAGCTTCAAAATAAGAATATAGAAAATCAAGCAATCCTTCGTGAGATTGAAAATTTATCAAGGGGAATTCAACATACCAATTTAAATTCAGCTAATGAATTTCTAACGAAACTTAAGAAAGATTATTCAAATCTTATAATATCTCAAGAAAAAAATATAGAAGAAACGCTTAAGCTTGAAAAAGAAACTTCGATGTTAGAGTCAGAAATAACTAATCTAGAAAAAATCAAAAAACATATTTTAGAATTTGATATCTGCCCGCTTTGCAAATCAAAAATGACCCAGGAACACATACAAGAAGTTTCTTCAGATTGTGATAAAAAAATTTCATCTTTAAACTTGAAAATAAAAGAAAATAAAAAAGAAATAGAAAATATGAATAAATCCATTTCAGAAATAAAAAACAAAATTACTTTTACCCAATCTACAATATCAAAGGTAGAATCTGATATTATTAATTTACAGACAGCCGAGAAAAGAAAAGAAAAATTAAAACAACTCTTTCAAATTTCAAAAGAGCTTGAAATAGAAATTAAAATATTGGAAAAAAAGAAATCGGATTTGGAAAAAAAATTTTTAGAAAATAAAAATATAGAAGAAAAATACGATTTGCTTTTACAAGAAGTAAAAGAAGTTTCTGCTAGAACAGAAGAAAACATAGATTCTGAGATAGAATTTAAAACAAGAGATTTGGAAAAAACGCGTATTATACTTAAACAAAGCTTTAGGGACGAAGAAGAACTTAAGTCTGAGATTTCCGAACTTGAAGAAGAGATAAATAAAACACAAAAATTGTTAAAGACTAAAGAGGATTTGGAAAAAGAGCTTATTGAAAAATTTGAAAAGCTTATAAAAAAAAGAAATGCATTACAAGAAGAAATAAACCATAAAAATCTACAAATTCTAGAAATAAGACAGTGTATTGAAAAATTTGACAAAGAATTCAATAATTCAAAAATAGAAAAAGCAAGAATAGATGCAGAAATTGAGAACTTGGAATTTGAGTTTAAAGAATTTCAAGGAATTGAATTAATTCAAGCTTCTTTAGAAACTCTACAAGAAAAACTTGAAAAAGCTCAGCTTTTACTTAATGAAATAACAAATGTTAACCTTCGTGCTTTAGAAGTTTACGATTCTGTAAAAAAGGAGTATGACGAAGTAGCCAAAAAAGTAGAGCAACTTTCAAAAGAAAAAGAAGAAATTCTCAAAATTATAGAAGAGATTGACAAGAAAAAACGTAAAACTTTTTTAAAAACTCTTCAAGAGATTAATACTCTTTTTTCAGAAAATTTTCAAATGCTTTCTACGAAGGGCAAAGCTTATCTTGAACTAGAAAATCCTGATGAGCCATTTACAGGAGGACTTGACATCGTAATTAAGATAGCAAAAGGTAAATATTTTGATGTAACAAGTCTTTCAGGAGGAGAGCAAACAATTGTGGCTTTAAGCCTGCTTTTCGCAATTCAAAAGTACAGGCCATATTCTTTTTACATATTTGATGAAATAGATGCTGCCCTAGATAAGCGAAATAGCGAAAGACTCGCCGGCCTTCTTAAACAGTATATAAATAATGGACAGTATATAATGATAACCCACAATGATTCGTTAATCTCGTCTGCAAACGTTTTATATGGAGTAAGTATGCAGGATGGAGTGAGTAAACTAATTAGTATAGAGCTTTAAATTTATCTAAGAATCATTAAAACTACTCTTTAGGTATATCCTAAAATGCCTTATTTATTTTAATACAGTCAAAATAAGTAAAATCTAGTATTTTATACTAATTTTATATTAGAATCCTCTTTAAAATTATTAAAAATTGTCTTAGGATTAATAATTCTTTAATAATTCCAATTATAACAAAAATAAAAATAAAAAATAAAAAATTTAATAATAATTTTCTTCAAATTCTTCAGGTTTTTTTGGCTTTTTTGTCAATAAAACAATTAAGACAATTAGCAATATTGCAAAGATTATCGCCAAAATAACAGCTATTGTAGTTTCTGTATCAAAAAATCCTGTCTTTACTTTTGCACTTAACATTGCTTTGCCAACTACTTTGCCATCTGAAACAATTCTCACTGCGAAGTTATATACTCCAACTTTGTCCGATGTTGCTTTAACCTTAAAACTTTTACTTTCTCCAGCAGGAACAACAAGCATCGCAGAATCTGTTTCTACAACCAAGCTTTCACTTGTTTCAGGAACAAACTCATAAATCTTGCTCTCTTTTCCTGTGTTTACCAATGTCACTGTCCACTCTGCTTGTTCTCTGACTTTTGTCTCTTTATTTTTTTCTGCAACAACCACTCTTGTTGTTTTTTCTGCTCCTAATACTGTTATAGCTTTTGAAGCAATCTCCTCAAAATCTTTGTTGCTTACTTTTACTTCTATAGTGTATGTTCCAGACGCCATAGTACTAGGCATATTTAATGTAATTACTTTTTCCACACTATCTTCTTCATTATCACTGTCAACTGAAGGCAAATCATTTAGATACGCTTTTACACTAACATCTGTACCTAAAACTTTGGCTTCAACAACCACATCTTCAAGTTCTTCATAACCAACATTTTTAACTACAATGGTTATTGGCAAACCTTCCCCTGCTTTTACACTGTTGGCACTTTCTACTTCTAGCACTTCTGCCTTATAAGATTCTCTTTGCATCCTTATTGTGTATTTGCTTTCAACATAATCTCTTTTATCTTCTACTCTTACATACAAAGTATATTCTTCTGAAAGATCAATGTCCTCAGGAAGCCTTAACGAAAGAGCCATGTTATAACTACTTCCTTTAAGCAAATGTATTCTTTCTGAAGAATCTTTTATTTCGTCTCTGTAACCTCCTATCCATGTAACAACTCTTGCATCTCCTACATCTTCATTTGATGTAAAGAAAACTCTTATAGGTAACCTGTCTCCAGAAAATCCCGCAACAATAACTCCATCGTTTGCTTTTACAGGCATGTTGTTCAATTCGACACTGTCAATTTCTACATCTAAAGCACTCACTACTACTACGCTAATTGTCAAAACTGCTAGCAAACAAACCAGCAAGTTTTTCATTTTCATTTTGTGTATTATTTAATTTAATTACTTTTAAGAGTATTTAACCATTTATAAACTTTATGGTAGTTACATTTTTGTAGTAATTTCAAAAGGACAGCAGAAAGACTTATAAAGTATACTTTAGTATACTATTTTATATTAAAAATGGAAAATGTAAAAATCACGACGATAAAACTTAGAGAAGAGACAAAATCGCGACTTAATAAACTTAGAGAGTATAGCCATGAAAGTTATGATGAGCTTTTAAATAAACTTTTAGAGATCCTAAATTTTTGCAAAATTAATCCAGAAAGGGCAAGAAAAATTTTATACAGAATAAACCTTAAAAGATTAAAATTAAAAAATTCTGGCCAATTTTCGGATAAAGAACTCAAAAAAAAATTTAGTCTTTAAATTGTATAAAAAGGATACACAAGTATACCTATTGAAATATACAAACATCTACAAAAATGCCAAATTTTTGTTGACAAACTATAAACAAATATTTAACCAAATAAAAACGAAATAAAGAGTTTGCAATAAAATTGTTATAAGATAGATGTTCAGATCTAATCTTGTATATTATCAGGGCATATTATTTCTATAGTTTTTTCCAAATCTTTAACCCTTTAATACTATCCTCAACTGGTAAAGGGCTTTCGTTGATTATTACAACCTCTTTATTTTTAGGAAAAACTTCTAAAAGTTTTTTTAATTCAGATTCGGGCGTTATTTTATGATTAAGTTCTCCTTTTGCTCCAAAATTTATACCAGAGAAATGACAGTGTAAATTAGGAAAACTTTTAATCTTTTCGTACATTTCTTTATAACCTAATTTACCAAGACTTCTTGCATACAAATGTGCGAAATCTATACAAAAGCTACAACCGGTTTCTTTAACGAGTCTTAATATTTCATCCATATCACCAAACACATTAATTTTTCCCATTGTTTCTGGAGCTTGGGTAATATTCCATTTATGCTTTTTTATCTCATTTTCTATCTCGATAACTGCCTTTTTTATATTCTGAAAAGTGGTTTCTTTATCAAGTTTACCATAGAATCCCGGGTGGTATACCACAGTATACGCTCCTAAATTTTCTCCAATCTTACAACATTCAAGAATTCTTTCTTTACTTTGTTCGATTTTCTTTTTTTCTAAACTGTTTAAATTAATCCAATACGGTGCATGTATGCTTAGTTTAATATCAAGTTCTTTCGCTTTTTCACCAATTTCAACAGCATCTTTTTCTTTTATATATATTCCATACGTAAAAGCAATTTCACACGCTCTAAAACCTAATTTATGATACATTTCAAGATTAGAAATCGCCTCTTTTATTCCACCAAGTCCGGCAGGCCCAAATCTTATCATATCTCACTTAAAAATTTTTTGTTAATAAATCTTTTGTTAATAAAAAATCTCACAATATAAAAACAATTCAGCTAATCGATAATTTACATTTTAAGAATACAAAAACAATTTGTATAATTAATAAATCTTTTTTAACTCTTCGCTTATCTTTCCAATATTTTGAACTATATAAGAATTGAGTTTATCTATAACCCTCTCTTGCAATTTTTCTTTCAAAATACCATGACATTCTTTTATATCGTCTTTTGGATTGATAACTTTTCCATAATCTAAATAACAATTCATTTCTTCTCCTTCTAAACCTGCAAGATTAATGTTGCCTTTTTTAACAGTTAATAATTTTACATTAACTATACACTTTCCATCCATTATTCCTTTAATCGAGTAATACCAGGCTGCCTCATTTTCTTCACCTATGTACCTCGCCTTGTTACATTTTTCCAAATAACTATTAAAACACGAAAGGCTCTCGCATTTTTTTGTGTAGAAAAACACTCCTATTAAAAATATTATAAGTATAATTGTTACAATCGCTTTCAATATCCATGACC
>JAWAAV010000025.1:0-6916 GCA_038884935.1 Candidatus Pacearchaeota archaeon | reverse complement strand
CAACATTATAAACAAAATTCTATGGATAAAACATGAAAAAAACTTATTGGTCAGATAACGAAATCAACTTATGAAGAGATTTACAAAGATAAAAAATTGCCTTTTGGAAACCCAAAAGCAAGATTAAATTAGGGGATTACAGCAGAAAGTTAATTGAAAAGTATATGAAAATAAAAAACTCAAAACTCAAATAAAATGAGATTAATATTAATCCGACACGCAGAATCAGAAGCAAATGCCCAGGAGATACATCAGGGGCAAAAAGTAGACACTTCCTTATCAAAAAAAGGGATTAAACAAGCAAAACAAGTTGCTCAAAGGTTAAAAGACGAGAAAATTGATTTGATATATTCTTCAGATTTAAAAAGAGCAAAGGAAACGGCTGTGCAGATAAATAAATTCCATAAATTAAAAATAATTTATGATAAAAGATTGAGAGAGAGGGATGCAGATGAAGATTTAGAGAGTTTTATTAATCGTCTTGTATCTTTTTTTGATGAGATTAAGAATCTTAACAGAAACATATTAGTTATTGCCCATGGAGGCACAAATTTAAGTTTGTTGGCTATTTCTACTGGAGACAGAGAAAAAGGTGGAAAATTAGTTAGGAGATATAGACAAGCAAATACTTGTGTTAGTATAATAGAAGGAGAAGGCAATCATTTTAAGATACGTTTAATTAATTGCATAAAACACCTTAAACCTGACAGAAAACTAATAAAGATATTTGAAAAAGTTCAAAGAATCCCATATAAAGTCTGTCAATTTAATGAACAGAAGATTAGCGAAAAACTGAAATTTGGGGATTGCAGACATAAATCCGCGCTTCTCAAAAAATTATTAGACAAAGAAGGTTATAAAACAAAGAAAATGAAAGTAATATTTAACTGGAAAGACCTACCCTTGCCAAGAGAAGTACTCTCTAGCTTGAAAAAATCTTCAACAATTTGGACTCACGATGCACTGGCTGTAAAAATTCACGGAGATTATATCTTCTTAGACCCAACCTGGAATCCTTCATTAAAAAAATTAGGTTTTCCAGTTACAGAGAATTGGTCGGGCTTGGAGGACACAAAGCAAGTAACTGAGGGAGAGCTTGAGTTTTACAAAGAAGATAATTTCAACGCAAGAAAAGAAGAAATCCTAAAAAAGCATAATATTCATATAGACAAGGAAGAGGCACATAAGTTTGCTGAAGCACTTAATAAATTTATATTAGGAAAGATATAAAAACCCCTTACCATTAAGATAATCAATACAGAGTTCTAAACAAACTCGGATAGCCTGGTCCGGGCGTGTTCTTGGGCACGTATCTTATTTCTTTTAAAAATTTAAAATGAAAAAAAAGGTAAAATAATAGAGGTGAAATGTCCGGAATGCCGGAAGAGTATGGTTCTTGTCCCAGTTGTTGAAGTTAGACAAAAGAGATATAAAATATAATAATAACACGAAAAGTTTGGGAATGTCCTTCTTGTGTGATTAGGTATCAAGAAGAATGGTTCGATAATTTCCTTCAATTTGAGTATTTTGTAAGGAGGTGGTAAAACCATCTTCACTTAATTCATTAAATTCCCAACATCTTTCACTTTCCCAAGTTTTAATACTTTTTTATCCACAGAAACCGGCACATATACCTCAAAACCAGAAAATTTCAAAGGCAAAGCCAATCCACTCTCTTCTATTTGTGCATCAACCCCCTCTGTCAAAGGAAAAAAGCTCGGCAATACAACAATTTCTTTGCCTATCCATTTTCCAACAAGGAAACACTTATAAGTTTCTTTTTTAACACCTTCGCAGATTGTTATTGCAGGATGTTTATGCCCTAAGAAAATCCTTTTTATTTTTTTGTCAAAACACTCCTTAAATATTTTATCTCCATGTAAAAAACAATTTTCTCCAGAAATATAAAAATCTTTTATTTCAAGCCCTTTTTTTTCTGCGATAGGTTTAAGTGTTGTATCATGATTTCCTTTAATAAGCACAATTCTTTTACATATCTTACTTAAAAAATCTAAGAAATCTAAAACCTCACGCCATTCCTGACTTGAAATCTCACCAAATTCATGCTTTAAATCCCCTAAAATAATTATTTTTTTAATATTCCCTTTAATCTTATTAAAAATCTCTTTCATACTTTTCTTTATTTCTTCATACTGCCTTAAAGGTAAAAGCATTCCTTTGTTGACTAAACTTTCTTCAAATCCAATATGTAAATCTGCTATTATCAAAATTTTTTCTTTCTTCGACCAAACTGCTTTATTAATAAATTTATAATCTTTCATTTTTAAACTGCTTTTCTCTTAATGCTTTATATACTCTTTTCAAAAACTCAATCTTGCTTTCAATTTTTATATAATCTTGGTGTGCTTGTGAGATTAAGTTTAGTGAAAAAGGACTAGGTAAGTCTGTCCTTACATATTTTACATTAATTTTATCATCTTTAATTAAATCAATAACTTTTTTTGCATTTTCTATATCCATTACATCTTCCAAAACCTCTCTTTTTGCTTCTTTTAATATTGGAAATTCGTCAGAAATTCTTTTTATAGAACTAAATAACAGATTAGAACTTACTTGTTGTCTTCCTACACTTTTTGTTTTTCCCTTGTAATTCCTTAAAATCATTAACGCTCGTGTAGCACAATGTCTGAATCTTCTTTTTAAAATTTCTGTTTTTTCAATAGCTTCTTTTAAAACTTCTTCTATATTATTAGAATTAAGAAACTTTATCGCTTTTTCTATCTTTTGTTTATCTATATTTTCCCCACACAAAAGAAAGCCATTATCATTTATTCCTATTTCAACATCTCTTGCTCCTTGTCTTCCAACTAGAAAACCTATAGTTCTTGATAAAGCATCATTCACTCTTCTTCCATATAATGTATGAAAAATAAAATAATTTTTTTCTCCTTTATAATTTTCAATTATTATTTCTTTTAGAGAAGGAATCCCTATATAATCTTGCTGTATCTTGATATAGTTATATATTTCATTTACAACTTTTTTAGAAACACCTAACCACCTTTCAATAAATTCTTTTATTTCTTCTTCAGGTTTACCTGCTTTAATCTTATCTTTAACAAGTTCTCTGAATCTTGAAATTTCTAAAGCCATATCAAATGAAAGTGGCAACATTTCAGAAAACCAATTAGGGATAGTTGGAGGTCTTTTTACGCTTGCGTTAACATAAATATTCATTCCTCTTGTATATAGAAATCCGTATTTTTCTCCACCTAATACAAAAACATCCCCTGGTTTTAATCTTTCAACAAAAGCCTCATCAACCGCTCCTACTTTGTGTCCTTTTCTTTCTCCTCTTGCAACAATTACATTAACAAAAGCCTCTTCAGGTATTGTTCCTATATTTGTCATTAATATCATCCTAGCTAGTTTTCCTTTTTTTCCTATTTGTTTTGTTTTTTCATCATACCATATTTTTCCATAAACATTTCTTGCTTCTAATTCATAATCGCCCCGGAGATAACTCAAAACAGAAAGAAAATCCTCTCTACTCAATTCTCTATAACAATAACTTCCTTTAATAACTTCAAACATTTCATTAACATCCCATACTTTGTGTATAGCAAAGCAATAAATCATCTGGCTCAATACATCAAGGCAGTTTTTTGGTATTTGAATTTTATCAATTTTTCTTTCCAAAATCTCTTTTTTCATTACACAACACTCTATTAAATCATCTCTGTCTAAAACAAGGAACCTTCCTTTAGCAGTTTCATCAAGCTTATGCCCCGCTCTCCCACATCTTTGTATTGCTCTTGCTATAGATTTAGGACTCCCAAGCAATATCACTAAATCAATATAACCTATATCTATACCCAATTCTAAACTTGTAGAAGTTACAACAACTTTTAAATCACCTTTTCTTAATTTTTCTTCTATTATCTCTCTTAAATCTTTTCCAAGAGAAGAATGATGCGCCCCAATATTTTCAATATATTTTTCTGGGAACATTTCTTTTAAGTGATGGACAACTCTTTCTGTAGCTGAACGAGTGTTGGTAAATATTAAAGTAGTTTTGTGATCTTGTATAAGTTTATCCATCACTTTATATAACGAAAAATGCATCTCCGCACCATCAGTTTCAACAAGATTTTCTACAGGGCTCAATACTTCTATATCAAGCTTTTTTTCAAAATTTACATCAGCTATTAAACATTCATCTGAACTTCCTATCAAAAATTTTGCCATTTCTTCTAATGGGGAAATAGTAGCACTTAGTCCTATTCTCACAGGAGTTATCTTACTTATTTTTTGTAGCAATTCTAAACTCAGTGACAAATGAACTCCTCTTTTGTTAGCTAATGCATGTAGTTCATCAACAATTACAAATTCAACAGCCTTTAATTTTTCGCAAAACTTTTTTGAGATTAACATAATTGCCAAGCTTTCGGGAGTGGTTATAAGTATATGAGGGCTTTTCTTTACCATTTTTTGTCTTTCTGTTGTAGTAGTGTCTCCAGTTCTTAATCCAATTCGTATTCCAAATTTTTTTCCTGCGATTTTTTCCATTTCTTCTAAAGGAGTTTTAAGGTTAACTTCTATATCTCTTGCAAGCGCCTTCAAAGGGGAAGTATAAACTACATATACTTTGTCTTCTAATTCGTTTTTTTCAGAAAGGTTAATAAGATAACTAAGAATTGAGGCAAATGCAGAGAGAGTCTTACCAGAACCAGTTGGGGATGATAATAATATGTTTTTTCTTCTATAAATTTGTACTAACGAGTATCTTTGAGATTCTGTAAATGAACCAAATTTTTGCTTGAACCATTTTAAGACAATAGGATTAAGTATAGAATTAATTTCTTCTTCATTATTCTTCCTTTGTATATAAGTTATATTTTTATCATCTTTCATTGTTTAAAGCTATAAATAAAAAGCTTTATAAAAGTTATTCGGTATTAATTTTTATGCGGTTAAGTAAACAAAAGAGGGAAAAAATATCAGAACAAATACTATCTTATCTTTATCATAACCATCCCTCCTTAAAATTCACAGCAGAAATTGCTAGAGAAATAGCAAGAGATGAAGAATTTGTTAAATCTTTATTAATTGAGTTAAGGAAGAAGAATCTAGTTGTTTCTGTTAAAAAAAATCCTAATGGAGTTGATTACGCAAGGAGAATACGCTGGAGACTTTCGAATCAAGCTTATTCTGCTTACAAGTCTTTATAACTTTTTTCTTAAAATTTCTAATTTTATAAAAAATAAATAAAACAAAAAATAAATAAAAATATAGTTTCTTGTAAATAGTTATTATTAGCTCTTATATATTTAATACTATAAATATTTATAAAAAATGCTTATTTAAAAAATAAATGGATAATATTATAAAAAATGCTTTTCAAAAAGTTAAACAAGATTTTCAATTTCTTTATAACGAGTTAATAGCTATTAAAACAGAATTTTTTGAATTAAAAAAAGAAGTTCAAAATCTCAAAAAAACTATTGATAATCTTAATTTTAAAGAAGATCTCAAAAAACTTTACGAATTAGCTTATTCTTCAGAATTAAAATCTAGTATGCAAACACAACCTAATCAATTTACAAAACCCCAATATCTTCCATTATCTTTACCAACACAAAAACAAGAAACTACAACGATTTCAACACAAATCCCAACACAAACTAACATTCCAACAGATGAATTGCCTTATTACGCATTAAAAAGCTATTTTAAAACAGTTTCCATAGGAAATGAAGGGGTTCCAACAGACAGACAGACAAACAGACAGACAGACAATCAACACATTTTTAAGGCAAATTCCCACACAAAACTTGAAAATCAAGATATAAACTTTCGGGTAAATCATCTTGAAAAAGCTAAAGAAATTCTTGATTCTTTAGATAATTTAAAAAAAGAAGTTCGCATTAAATTTAAAAAACTAACAGATCAAGAAATGAAAATTTTTGCTTTGCTTTATCAACTTAATGAAGAAGGAGAGCTTGTTGATTACTCAACTCTAGCAAAAAAAACAAATCTTTCAGAAAGCTCTATTCGAGATTATATAAGAAAAATCTCATTAAAAGGTATTCCAATTATAAAAGAAAAACTAAAAAACAAAAGAGTTCTTCTGCATATTTCCCATGAATTAAAGAAAATCGCAACTTTAGATACTATCTTTAAACTTCGTGAAATATAATTTTTCTCTTTAAGAAATTAGATTTTTAAAAAACTACCAAATTAAGAGTAATAATTATATAATTCGTTGAAACGAAAAATTATTTTCGAATCTTTTTTTAATTTATTTTTCAAACTTTTATTCTATTTCAAATAAGTTCGCTTTAACAACATTCTGGTTTTTTTTCATCAGGTTTTTTTGTCATGTTAAACTCTCTCTTTTAAATTTTTTTAACTCTCATTTTTATTAATATTTTTAATTTTTTCATCTAATCTTTATTGTTTTTTAATTTTTTTCCACTTTTAACTCTCACTTTTACGTTTTTTAATAATTTATCACGAACTTCATCAGGTATAAACACTCTCTTTTTCCCATTTTTCTCTATTTGTTCCATTATTAATCCTTCGCTTTTTCTTTTTATTGCATTTATTTGTCCCCTAATCGTTGCCCGGCTTTTTCCTGTCATAGCAGCAAGATCATCGTAACTTAATTTTAAATCAGAGTTCAACAAAATATAAAGTATTGCCCTTTCCATTATTGAAAAATTTGATAAATCACCTGTTTGAACAGGTGTTTGAACAGGTGTTTGAACACCTTCAACACCTGTTTGTTTATTCAAAACACGTGTTTGTGTTTTGAACAGCTGTTTAAACAACTCTGGTTCGTTCATTGAAACTATATTTTTAAGTTCTGTTTTTAGTTCTCCGAGTTCTTTTTTTATCGTCGATAATTCTTCTTCTAATATGTTTAAGGCTTTATTTTTGTTTTGATCTTGTT
>JAWAAV010000024.1:0-7002 GCA_038884935.1 Candidatus Pacearchaeota archaeon | reverse complement strand
TAATCTCTATTTTCCTTGCTGTATTGTTTGTTTTTTTACTCATGAAAATAAAGGCATTGTGGATAATCAAAATCTGGTTTTTCAGCGTTGTTGCGTTGGCTTTGGCTATAACTCTTAATTCATTCTTTCAAAAATTCTTGCCTTATGCTACTATTTTTTCGCTTGCTATTGGCGTTTTTCTGTCTTATCTCAAGATTTTTAAAAGAGGCATTTTTATACATAATTTAACTGAGCTTTTAATTTATCCAGGTATAGCCGCTATTTTTGTACCAATGCTTGGCATATTTTCTGTCTTTATTTTACTTATAATTATATCTATTTATGATATCTATGCTGTTTGGTATGCAGGTTTTATGCAAGAAATGGCAAAATTTCAAATTAAACAACTAAAGTTTTTTGCAGGATTTTTTGTTCCTTATTTAAAAACCAAACATATAAAAGAACTTAAAACTAGAAAAGGAATAGGAAAGAAAAAAATAAAGGTTAGTCTTGCAATTCTCGGCGGAGGAGATGTAATTTTCCCTCTTCTTGCAGCAGGTGTTATATTTAGAAATTGGGGTTTATTTCCCAGTCTACTTATTTCAGTTTTTTCTACCCTTGGACTTTTGTACTTATTTGTACAGGCTAGAAAGGGTAAGTTTTATCCAGCAATGCCTTTTATAACTATAGGTTGTTTTATTGGCCTTTTTGTAGCCTTCTTAATACATCTTTTTTAATAAAATCGTCATTTTCTTCTCACCACCTCTATTTGTTTTAACTGTAAAAAGGTAACAATACGAAAAGTTTATAAACCACCAAAACATAGTAAAATTAATATGGAAATCGATAAAGAACTTGTAAGGAGAATAAAAGAAAAGTTTGGCTTAAATGTATATGAATCAAAAGTTTGGCTGGCTTTAATATCCAAGGGTATGGCTTCGTCTAGCGAAATTTCTAGTATATCGGATGTTCCTAGAAGTAGAACTTATGATGTTCTTGAAAGTCTAGAAAAGAAAGGTTTTGCTATTGCAAAAATTGGAAAGCCAACAAAATATATTGCAGTTGAACCTATCACAGTTCTTGAAAAATTAAAAAATAATGCACAAAAAGAAGCAGAAGAAAAGATAACGATGATTGAAAGCCTTAAAATGTCAAAAGAGTACAGAGAATTAGAAAATTTGCATAATTCTGCAACATCGCTAATTAAAAAAGAAGATCTGAGCAGTGTTTTGAGAGGCAGGGCAAATATATTTACTCATTTTAAAACTATTTTAAATAAAGCTAAAAAAAATGTTGTCATCTGTGTGCCTGCTTGGGAAATAAAAGAAAAACCAAGAAATTTCAAAGAAATATTCTCAAAGATAAAAGAAAGAAGACTTCCATCAAAAGTTTTAATATATGGTAGCGATGAGGATATTCAAGAGATTAATAAAGAATTTGGAATTAATGCAAAAAAAATCAGTATAAAAACTTCATTTTTAATAGTAGACGATAAAACAATGTTTATCCTTTCTGAGAAAATAAATGAGGATACTCTAGGCGTATGGATAAATTCAGAATTCTTTACAAATTCGCTTAATAGTCTGGTAGAAAGAATCTCTTAAATTTTATATTTTTATTCTAAACTTAATTTTGTTATCCCCATATCAAGCATAACGCTTTTATTTTTGATTTGAAAGTTACTAAAAAATTTATTTACATTAAAATCAACAATCTCTTTTGCGTAAATTCTATTATATTGAATAAAAGTTTCTTTGTGTTTAGCTCTAAATTTTTCTACATTTTCCTTATCTGTTAGTGGTGGACCTCTTATCGTTATTTCAGGCATTGCTTTTAAAATAAAATAATAGAAAGCATAACTGCCACCAGAATATTCGAATCCATTTTTATAAATTTCACAATATCTTTTAAACTCCTTAATAAGATAATTATAAAATTTAAGTAGTTTACTTCCTGCTATATCCCCCTCTTGTTTATTTGTTACAGCCTTTATTTTAACAAAAATCATCTTTTCTCTTTCTGCTAATTTTCTTAATTCATTTTCATCAATTTTTTTTGTTTGAAAAAATTCCTCGTCTGGATTTTTTATAAAATCTTTACAATAATTTTGAAATTTTTTAAATGTCTCATTAGATAAAGCTGCTAATGCATTTCTCTCTTTAAATGTCGGGTCTATTAAAACTATTGGAGAGCTAAGTTTTGCTTCATTTAAATTTAACAAAATTTCTTTTTTATTCTTGTAGAACTTGGCGGGGTCTATTATAATCTTTTCTTTTGATTCGCTAATTTTTTTAATAAAATTCAAAAAGCTTTTATAATAACAAACTAATAATTCGATAGCATAACCAGAAAAACCTTTTATGTAAGATTCTGCTCCATAACATCCAGAAGCAAAAATAAATGCTTTTGCAACTTTTATCTCGTTAGAAAGCTTCAGTTCACTTTTTATACAATTTTCTATATAATTTACATGAAAATACGACAAATCAGTCACATTTCTTGCTTCTTGCGGTTTTTTTATCTTAATTACAGGAACTAATTCAAAAATAAGGTTTTCGGATTCTTGTCTAAATCTCAAATAATTTCTTGAACCTTTAACAATCTCTCCTGTAAAATTGTCTATTTCTTTAAGCCTTTCTATAATTTTATTTATTTCTTCTTCTTTTGTTTTTTTGTCAAATCTAAGGAAAATATCCACATCGTATTCTTTTTTTCTAATGAGTGTTTTTTTTGCGAAACTCCCGCCTAAAAAAACATCTGCTTTAATGCCCTCTTTTTTTAATTTTTCATTTAGTTTTTTTATAAATCTTTCAACTTTAGTATAAATTTCTTTTTCTTCGTCTTTACTTAATTTTATTTTTTCTAGAATTCTTTTTATTATCTCTTTTATTTGTTTACTCGCCATTTTTTAAAGCTAGTAGCTAAATCTATAATGTACTTTCCTTCTTCAAGTTTATAAATTAAAGGCCTTTCTTTTCTAAACAAATTTATTAAGTCAATTTCAAATTTTCCAGGTTTTATAACTCTAACAGTCTCAAAATCAAGTACGACTGGCTTTTCTTCTCCAATTCCAATTATATCTCTTATTTCTCTTTCTACTTTTTTCTTTTCTTCTTTATTTAATTCTATAATGCTTGAATTATTATTTTTTTCAAGCTTTTTTAGTTGTTCTTCATTAAGATAAAAGAAAAATCTGCTTCCACACTTACAACCTTCAAGCAATTCTTTGCTCCCATCAGGATAAAGTTGTCCGCAGTGTACACATTTATGTGCCATAGAAAAAGAGAGAAAAGAAACATTATAAATCTATCTTTAAGTAATTATAATTAATCATAATATTTAAAAATAGGCTTGAGTTTATAAAAAATGATTATATACTAATTTATATAACTATACAAAAAGAGTAAAAATGAAAACCATCAAGATAACAATCAATCTAACAAACAAATGGTTATATACTTTAATTTTTTTGGGAATCTTTTTAATAATCGGAGCAATTGTCTTTGCATTAAATGAAAATTTACCCTGGCATCCTCTTTCTCAAATTCAAGTAGATTCTAATTTAGATATGGTAAATAAAAATATAACAAATGTAAACAAAATCAAAAGCAGCATAACAGAGAGTAATAATATTAATGTTACAAATAACATTACAATTAACGGACTAATACTTAAGTCTAATAATTCTTGGGAAGAGGCAAATTTCAGTTTAGGTAAAAATGCTCAAGAGTGCGGAGAAACTCCATATATAGGAAATTGTTATCCTAACCAAGCTACAGCAGATAAAGTTTGTAGAAATAAAGGATATCTTTATGCATCTTATTATACTGATGCCTCATCTGACACAGGATATTGTAGAGAATGGAGGGGAAATTACTGGAGGAGGTGGAATTGTGGGAGTGACGGTAAATCCCAATGGATAGAGACACTATATTGCGTTAGATAAATAAGATTTATAAACAAAAATATTAATTTTAAATCTTATTTTTTTAACATTAAATCAATTTTGCTCGGATTTTTTCTTATCTCTTTAACTACTGCAGCCGGTCCTATTACTGTTAATGCATCTCTCTGTCCAAGAAGAGCATGAGCTATACTTGTTTTTATTTTATCCAAAATTGCTTTTTCTTGTTCTGGTTGTATTGTCGCAAGTTCGACACCTCTAAAACCTTTAATCCTTCCTATTAAAGCCATTGTGCTCTGTATTAAACTCGCTTCTTCTATTGGTTCAAGCTTTCCTTGTAGTATTACAATTTTATTCTCTATAACTGTGTCTAAAATAATTTTAATTCTTTTTTCACTTGGCAATCCCTTTATTTCATTATAAGATATAAACCTTAATGTTAGGTTTTTGTCTTTTTTATGTGCCATCTTTATTGGTATATGATTTATTATATTTTTTTCGAAAGTCTAAACAACGATTCATAAAATTCTTCCATATTTGTTCCGTGTTTTGCCGAAATTCCCACAACATCGTATTCCGGAAATGCTGCTTCTATTTTTTTAATATCTGCCTTTTTCAAATCTATTTTATTTCCAACAATAAGAACAGGAATATTTCTTGCAACAAGGTTTCCAATAATTGTTAAATTAACCTGGCTATAAGGATTTTGGCTTGCATCCAATACAATTACTACTCCATGCACATCTTCTAACCATTTTATTGCTTCTATTACACCTTGTGTAGCCTCTTTTGCTCTTTTTTGTGATTCTTTTTTGTTAAGTCCAAATTTCATAAAATCTTCATAATCTATTTTTGTTGAAATACCTGGCGTGTCTATTAATTTAAATGTCAAATTTTTATTTTTATGTTTTATTTCTACTTTTTCTTTAAATTGTACATTTCTTGTTTCATGAGGAATTTTGCTTACTTTTCCAATTTCTTGTCCTGTCCAGTCTTTGCATATTCTATTTGCCAAACTTGTTTTTCCGGCATTTGGTGGCCCATAAAAACCAATCTTTATCTCTCTTTTATTTCCAAATATTCCCCAGAAAATTCTGTTAAAAAAATTTCTTACTATTCTTATCACCATTTTATTACCTGTTCTGTTAAAATTTATTTAGTTTAAAAAGTTTTGTTTAGTCTACAGCTATATTTATTTATTCTTTTTTTGTTATTTTGTAACAATTGGTAAGCCGAGGCTTTCTAATTTTTCAATTGTACTTCTCTTAAAGAAAATTTTAGCCCATATACTTCCCTCAACTTGCATCATTGCATATGCAATTTGTTCATTATTCCACCCTTCTTTTTTCAATCTAGCATAAATTTCGCCTTTACTTAATCCTTTCGCTTTTGAAGTTTTTATAAAGCTTATAATATTATACAATTGAGTCTTATCTTTAAAAAGTCTGTTTTCGTATTCATTTTTGTACCATCTCCACATAAAAAAACCAAGAGTCCCGAAAATCCCAAGAATAAAAAAGAAAATTAAAAAAGCAAGCCCCCACGGTCTACAATCGCTACTACAATTCTTCCATTTTTCTCCTCTCTCTTTTTCGCATATTTTGTTATAATTGCAAACACCCACTATTACTTGGCTTAGTGCACTAAATTCAGGCGAAACATAAATTTTTATACTGTTAAAACTTTCTATACCGGATTGAAAAAATTCTATTTCTCTTTGCCTTAAATTATCATAGACAAGCCCAAAAGAGCCGTTTAAATTTTGTTGTCCGGGGTCTTTAAACTTAATGTCTCCATAAAATAAAATGAAATTTTTAGCATCTTTTTCTTCTTTTGGTACCATTTTAAATTTAAAGATTCCTCCAACATTCTCTCTTCCACTTTCATAAATTGCGTCTATAATTTTAAAATCTAATATTAAGTCTAGATTTTTATCAACCCATCTTCCTATTCCTTCTTTATTACCTTCTTCAGCATCTCCCGCCCCTATTTTTTCAAATTTATCCGGCTCTATTTCAGAATATCTCATAGGGTAGGGTGTCTGCCCCTGACCAGATATAAAAATATCTAAAGGCATTCTTATTGTTGAAAGATTATTTAATATTTCAATATAAACACTTTCTGTTGTAGCCTGATTGTATCTTTGTTGTAATGTGTTAATTTGATTTAGAATTTGATCATATTTTATTTTCTCTTTTATTATACTTTGAGTCCATTGCGGAAAGTTTGAAATTTTAGAATCTATTATAACTAATAATTTTTTATAATTTTGAAGTGTATAATTTGCAGACTCTCTTGGAGTTCCAACTGTTATATTAAATGATTCGCTAGCAGTTCTTCCATCACTCGTGGTTATTGTAACACTCAACGTTTTTATACCAGAGGAATTATAAGTATGTTCTACACTATTTTTTGTTGTTGTTGCTGTCTGTCCGTCACCAAAATTCCAATTATAATTTGTTATTGTAACTCCGGGCAAGGTTTCTAAATAAAAAGTCATTGGATTTTTTAAAGCAGCGAATCTCGGGTAGAGATTTTTTATTAGCCTCACTCTTTCAATTTTAATACCTGTTTCATTTACCAAACTATTCCCAAGAAATAATTTCATGGTATAATTACCGGGAGTAAGTGGAACTTTTATTCCGAGATTCTTTAAATCTATTATAGAAAAGTTTGAAGTGAGTGTCAATGGCAGAATATTTGCTCCGAATACTTCATGTCTTGTCATTAAACCTGCAGTTCCTCTATAAACAACGCTTGCATTTATTTTTACATTTGCACCTCCTTTTGAAATAAATTTTAATGGGACTTTACAAGGATTTCCAGCCGTGCAATTATTATTATACACTTTATCTAAATACTCCTGCACTTCAGAATTCAAATCGTATTCTTCTATGTCGGCAGGGTTTAATTTTCCAGTATTTCCATAACGAGGCATTGCAGCATAGATTAAATAATCCGCAGTTGCTACATTTTCGGCTTGAGGAAATCCGAAAAATCCACATTTTGGAGAAGAGCTGTCTTCCATTTTTATCTCATAACCACTTGTTTCAAGTTCGCTTTTTACACAAACATAGAATCCTTTTTCTTCTTGATTCAAATAATCAATTTCACAACCT
>JAWAAV010000023.1:0-7129 GCA_038884935.1 Candidatus Pacearchaeota archaeon | reverse complement strand
AATTTATTAACTCGCAAAATGATATTTTAGGATTAGAAGATTATGATATTATTCAAGTTGTTGATTGTGACGATTTTTCAAGTTTACTTGAACAGCTTCCTCAAACAGTTTTTCTTGATTCTATTAGTGAAGTTTATCTCGAGCGTTATTTAACCGTATTATCTGGTTGGAAAAATAATTTGGAAATTTTAAGTAAAAACAAAACAAATGAAGATATAGGAAAAATCTTAGCAGAACTCGTACCTATGTTAAAATATATTGAAGATAAATCTTTTGAAAAACTAACAAGAGAATATATCGAAAGCAAACTCGAATTTATTAACGAATATATCTCAAATGAAATGAAAAAAGTTACTTTGAGCGGAGAAAACTTATTTGCAATGTTGCATGGTGGAAAAATGCCTGCAGAAGTAGAAAAAATTATCGAAAAAGCTATAGAACAAAGCAAAATCCCACCTCATTTATTTAAACTAACAATTCCTGTTTCAATTGACGAATCCGAACTTGAAAAATATTTGAAAAAACAAGACTACGAAGAGTTTACAACAATTGTAGAAAGTATAAAAAAACACGCAAGTCTTCTTTCAAATATACCAAAAAAACTTCAAGAGCTCTCTGATTTACTTGTCTATTATGACTTTGTAGCAGGAATCTCGGGTTTTATGGCAAATGCAAGTGATTTCCCAATAATTTCTGATGAACTCTCGTTTTATGGAGCTAAAAATGTTTTTTTAGATGATAAAGCACAGCCAATTTCTTTTCTACTCGACGATAATAATAAATGCTCTATACTAACCGGAGCAAATAGCGGTGGCAAGACAACTTTACTTGAACATATTATACAACTTATAGTTTTACTTCAATTAGGTTTACCTGTTGATGGTAAAGTAAAGACCCCTATATTTACGGAAGTGTATTATTTTGCCAAAACAAAAGGCTCAACAAGTAAAGGAGCTTTTGAAAACCTTCTTACGCAGATGTCAAGCATTAAACCAGGTAAAAAAACTTTGATACTCGCTGATGAAATTGAAGCAGTTACAGAACCAGGGGTTGCTGGGAGAATTATTTCAGCAACGGTAGAGTATTTTGTTGATAAAGGTTGTTTTCTTGTTGTTGCGACACATCTTGGACATGAAATACAAAAAAATCTGCCAAAATTTACCAGAATAGACGGCATAGAAGCAAAAGGACTCGACGAAAAACATGAACTAATAGTAGACCATAATCCTGTTTTGGGGAAGTTAGCAAATTCTACTCCAGAATTAATTGTAGAAAAACTCGCAAATTCAAAAAAACAAGATTATTTTAAGTTTTTGAACGAAATGTTGAAGAAGGCAAAATAAGAAAAGAATTTTTTACTTATTTTTCTTTTATATTTATTATTTCATGTTTTGAATATTTTTTTATTAATTCTTTAGCTTTATCAATAAATTTTTTATCTTTAACAAATGCAGTCGGGCCTGGCTGTTCTGGTACTAAAAGAATGCCTTGCTTGTATTTATTATAGATTTCCTCAAGCCTGAGATTTTCTTGGTGATTTTTTCCTAAAACTATATTTGAATTTTCAAAATGTCTACCAATCTTTAACAAAGCAATATCAATTTCCTCTATTTTTTCTTTTTCAAGAAGAGGTTTAAGTTTCTGACAAAAATCTGGTTCGCATAAAAGGCAGCCTCCGCCAGGACTTGGAAAAGAGACATCATACTTCTTAGCAAGTCCTATCTGAAGTTTTCTGCTTCTACCTTGGATACCAAAAAGTTTATTTCTATCTATTAAACCAAATTTTTCTGCTTGCGTTTCCGGGAGGAGTTTTGCAGAAAGCGGTCGTAAAAGTCTGCCTTTTAAACCAGCTTCTTGTTCAATTATATCAAGTGCTTTTTTATTTTGGGACATTGGTCTCTCGCCAAGAACTTCGCCTGTTGCAATAATTTCTATTTTTTGACTTTGTTTATCTGCGTATTCTTTTGCTTTTTTTAACATCCAAATATGACAATCTATACAAGGATTACATGCACTTCCGTAACCATATTTTGGATTTTTTAAAATTTTAAAATACTCTTGTAAAAATTTTCCTTTTGTGACATTGATAATTTTTGTTTTAATGCCTTGTTGTTTGCAAAATTCTAAACTTTCATTAAAGCTTTTTTCATATCTAGAACCAAATGGAAGATTAAATATTAATGCTATAATGTTTTTTTTGTCTAACTGCTCACTAAGTATTTTAATAACTAGCCTACTATCTAACCCGCCAGAAAATAGAACTAATGCCTTTACATTTTTTTTATTTTGATTTATTTGTTTCATTAAAAAGTTAATTATAAGTAATTAATAAATTTTTTACTTCTTTTATTTTAGTTCAACATTAATTTGTTTTTATCAATTTCCGATTATAAATAGTCTGGAAATTTACATTACTAATCCGTTGTCATAACCAAAATCGTCAAAGTTTTCTGAGTCATCAAATTTTGCGAGGTCTTTTGAATAGCCGGTATGTTCTAAGTCAAAATTGAACAGAGTAAGGAAATTGTTTAGGATTTTTGAATTTACTTTTGCATTTTTAAGTTTATTATAAATTCTTTCTGTAAAACAATACGGACATAAAAACACGTCTTTTTTCTTACAAAGAATGCATTTAGTATGGTTGTGTTCTTTATTAAATTTTAAAATTTTTTTAATTTCATTTTTAACAATTGTTTTAATCTTTGAACTATGACTTTCAAGCCATACTTCTATTTCTCTTGCTAAACATTTAGGGCAGAGAGGATTAAAAATTTCTTCGCCACATTCAAGACATAAAACATTGGTATAAGTGCGTATCATATTATCTTAGAATTAACCTGCCAAAACTCTGTTATTTTTTAGAGCTTAGCAGGATAAAGGTATAATTCCTTTAACTGCTTTAATTGTGAGTACACAAGCATAGCTAAACCAAGAATTCATTAAACAATGGTTTTTGCTTGTGTTCATATTTTGTTAAGTATAGTGAAATTTAAATAGTTTACGATTTTTAATTTATAATCTAAAAGTAATTAAAGATAAAAAGAGATAAAATGATTTATGATTTAATTATTGTCGGGGCTGGACCTGCAGGAATAAATGCTGCAGTTTATGCTTCTCGTTACAGGCTTAAAACTCTTGTTATAGGAGAGATTGTTGGCGGGCTTGTTGGCGAGGCTTACGAAATTTGTAATTTCTTGACTTGTTTTAGACTAAAAGGACTAGAACTTGCCAAGAGAATGGCAGAACACGCAAAGCAAGAAGGAATAGAAATTATAAATGAAAAAGTTATAGGAGTAAAAAAGAAGAACAATTTTTTTGAAATAAAAACAGAGAATAAAAAATACGAAACAAAAAAGATAATTATTGCAACAGGAACTGAAAAAAGAAAATTGGGCCTAAAAAATGAAGACAAACTTCTTGGAAAAGGAATAAGCTATTGCGCAACTTGTGATGCACCACTCTATAAAAACAAGATTGTGGGAGTAGTTGGGGGGAGTGATGCAGCTTTAACCTCGGCTTTATTATTAGCAGAATACGCAAAAAAAGTTTTCATAATTTATAGAAGAGACAAATTTTATAGAGCAGAACCTGCTTGGGTAGAGATTGTAAGTAAAAATAAAAAAATAAAACCTTTGTTTAATTTAGAGGTAAAAGAGTTAATTGGCAAGGAAAAATTGATGGCCGTAAAACTAAGTAACAGCAAAGTTTTAGCACTTGACGGTTTGTTTATTGAAATTGGTGGGCTGCCAAGAAAAGAGCTTGCTTTACAACTTGGAGTAAAAATTGATAACAAAGGATATATAATTGTTGATAGAAACCAAAAAACTAGTGTAAAAGGAGTTTTTGCTGCCGGCGATGTTACAAATAATCCTTTAAAACAAATAATCACTGCTGCGTCTGAAGGCGCGGTTGCAGCTTTCTCTGCTTATCAAGAAATACAAAAAGAGAAAAGCAATATTTAAAAGAACTAGAAATTACGATTTTTTAAAGATATACTTTGTGTTAATGTGCTAGTTAAGAAAAGCTTAAATACTCGGGCTTTCTCAATTTTAAGTAAGAGGTGATGGCACCTCAGAGCCTAATTCTGAGAAATTTAAAATGCCGATAGACTTAAGAGCAAGAGAGCTTGCAAAATTGATTGTAGATTATTCTTTAAAAGTTAAACACGGAGAAAATGTTGTTATCTCCGGAGGAACAGAAGCAGAAGATTTTATTATTGCATTATATAAAGAAATTTTATTAAGAGGGGCCTTTCCTCTGTTAAATATAAAACCAAAAGGTATAGATGCTTTTTATTTTAAACATGCAAAACCTCATCAAATAAAAAAATTTCCAGATCATATTGATTACTTAGCTAAAAATAGTCAAAAATGGATATGGATCAATACTAGCGCAAACACAAAAGAATTAAACGAATGTGGTCCAAAAAAAATAAGCGATAGAAACAAAGTTGTAGAGAAAATAGTAAGTTATATTGTTAATGAAAAAGAGAAAATAAGGAGAGTAACTGTAGCATTTCCTTGTACTGCGATGGCACAAGAAGCTGAAATGTCATTGATAGATTATGAAAATTTTGTTTATTCTTCTTGCTTGCAAGATTGGAAATGGTTAGGAAAAAGAATTGACAAAATTTTGAATATTTTTAGAAAAGGCAAAAATGTGCATCTTCTGGGAGAGGGGGTGGATTTAAAGTTTGAAATTAATGGCAAGCTGGCAAAAGCTTGTAAAGGAGAAGAGAACATGCCAGGGGGAGAAGTTTTCATGGCTCCTGTTAGAGAAAGTGTTAATGGATGGATAAAATTCGAATACCCTGCAATTGAATCTGGAAAAGAGGTTTCAGGAATTTTTTTAAAATTTGAAAAAGGTAAAGTAATTCAAGCAAAAGCAGACAAGAATGAAGATTTTTTAAAGGTAATATTAGAAACAGACGAAAACGCAAGGTATATTGGAGAATTTGGAATAGGCTGCAATCCTGGAATAAAAAAATTTACAAAAAACTTATTGTTTGATGAGAAAATAGATGGCACAATTCACCTTGCTTTAGGAAGAGCATATAAAGAAAACGGCGGCGGAAATGACTCTGCAATTCATTGGGATATTGTAAAGGATATGAAAAAATCAAAAATAATACTCGATGGAAAAGTGGTTCAAAGTAGTGGAAAATGGAGAATTTAAAATGAGAAAAACAAGAAAAACACTTGTTTCCAAAATACAAGATTGGGGCTGGGTAATAGAACATCAAAATGGAACAGAGAGAAGGTATTTAAAATTAGAGGAGAACGAGGGCGATAAACTTCGGCTTTGCTATTGTGTCATGCCGCCGCGGGAGTATGCTTTTATTAGGGTTAATAGTCGAAAAACTTTATTAGCAGAAGCTATATGGGATTTGGAGTTTAGGTAGTTGAAATCCTGTTCAGGTAAACCCCTACCTCAAAATTATTTAAGTATTCTTTTATTTTACAAAGATTCTTTTTTGGCTATTGGCGAAAGGTACCCAGAAGAGCGATTGACAATGAAAGAGATCTTTAATGCTTTGGAAAATGTACAGAAATCTCGTGAAAAAAAATATTGACGATAATTTATTTTGATTAGACAATTTTGATATTCAGAAAGATTTAAATATGATTTACATTTATGCTCTTTAATGGAAAGAAAACCCTTTATCTTGTCTATTGTTATGGGGTTATTAGCAGTTATTATTTCTGCAGCGATATTAGTAATCATTACTTATAAAACTGGTAGAATATTCGGAATAATAACATTTTTAAGTGGAGTTGTTTGTGGTGGAGCAACAGGTTGGGGTTATAAAATTGGGAAAGGAAAAATTGTCTCAAAAAATGATGCTCAATTTTTTCTTACTTTATGCACTATTTTTGGAGCAGTAGGTGTTATAGCAGCATATTTAGGGCCTTATCTTATTCTTTTCTCTAAATTTCTTTCACTAAATTCCTATCTTAATCTACTAAAATTTGGTATTCTTGATATTCTTTTTATTGTTCTTGGGGCTTTTGGTGGAAGATGGGCAGGAAAAAAAGTAGCTCTATCTATATTAATAAATCAAGCTTATGAACAACAAGAAAAAAAATATTTAAAAAAGAAAACTAAAACCTATAATAAATAATTTTAAATTAAAGAACAAATAAAAAGATTAATTATATTATTAACCGATATTTAAAAAACTTGATTTGTGAAACTTAACTTTACATCCTTTCAAGAACTCTTATTCTTTGGTCGATTGACGGATGTGTTTGAAACAAACTCGAAGCTTGCCTTCTAAAAGGGTCTGACATAAATAATGGGGCAACTGCTTTATTCACCTTTCTTTCTGGCATGTGTTCTTGTTTTATTTTTTTTAATGCATTTATTAAACCTTGATTATATCTTGTAAACTTGACTGCAGAAGCGTCTGCCATAAACTCTCTTTTTCTTGAAATAGCAAGCTGAACTAGTTGTGTGAAAATCGGAGCGAGTATAGCAAGTAAAATTCCAATAAACATTAAAAATGCTTTAGTGTTTCCTCTACCTCTATCTCCGCTACTTCTAAACCATAAACTTCTCAAAAAAAGTTGAGAAATAATGGCAATCATTCCCACTAAAACTGCGGTAAGTGTCATAAAACGAATGTCAAAGTTTGCGATATGACTTAATTCGTGAGCAAGAACCCCTTCTAACTCGACTTTATTTAATTTTTCTAAAGCACCTGTTGTAACACAAATAACTGCATGTTTTGGATCTCTGCCTGTTGCAAATGCATTAATTTGATTTGACTCCATTACATATAGTTTTGGTTTAGATAATCCACTAGCAAGACATAACCCTTCAACAATATTATGATATCTTGGAAAATCTTCTCTTAATGCAGGAAATGCATTAACACTCGCGAGAGCAATTTTGTCAGAATTGTAATATCCTCCAACAATATAAACTAAAGAAAAAATTATTGCGACAATCATTATAAAAAAGAAGTAGCCTTCATATACTTTGCCAATTATATAACCTAAAAGACAAAATGTCAAAAAGATAATAACTATTAAGAAAAAAGATTTTCTTTTGTTTCTTGATATTTGGTCATAAAATGAAATTCTTTGAACAGGAGATTTCATAAAATTTATAGGAGAAATGTATTTTT
>JAWAAV010000022.1:0-7293 GCA_038884935.1 Candidatus Pacearchaeota archaeon | reverse complement strand
ATTATCACTGGTTTTTAACTTAGAACTATCAACCGGACTCGCGCATTTAATTCCAGAAGTTGTTTTTGGATCGAGTTCTATTTGTTCAACATTCACACCTAAAGATTCCTTTGCTTGTTCTTCCATATTCAATCTACTGTTTTTATTTTTTATATCCTCTAAGATAGGATTTAACGTGTTGTTTATTGTTTTTTCAGAAACGCCCCATCCTTTTTCACCAAGATTTTGTTGTGACATACTACCATGTAACATAATACTTTTCATCTGTTCCATTGTTATCACGCCGTTTTTGTACATATTTTTTAATTTACTAGAATTGCAATTGTTAAAAGTGTCTTTAATTTGTTGGCTTGCTCCTTTACAAAAATTTGCAAACTCATTCCCTGCAAACTCTTCTTCCATACTAGCTTTATTTGTTTGTGCTCGTGCTTCTGCGTTTCTTATTCCGTTATTTATTTCCTGAATTCTCTGACCATAAACATTAACTCCTTTCTCTATATCATACCTATTATCAAAAATACACTTATCAAAATCCCCTCCATATTTATCTTTGTTTTCTTCACACCAACTATTCCAACCATTCATAACCTCTTTTCTTGCCAATCCTTTTCCGCCCAAGTTTTGAAATAAATTTTTGAAAAGCAAAATTGTAGAAGTTACAAAACACGCTTTACTCTGGACATCTGTCCAGTTTTCAAGTCTAGAAATTATTTTTTCATACTCTTTTATTGTTTTATTTAGACCTTTAATTTTATCATTTATTTTACTATCGCTCAATTGAATTCCTCTTTTCTCTATTCCAATATTAATAGAAACATTCACACTTGCTGTTTCGTCAGGAAATTCTGGCAAAACCTGGATAAAAGCAACTCTTTCATAGTTTATTTCACTAACAGCGATATTTTTCTTTGCAACACTTATTACATCTCCCTTTCTTACTTCTTTTACCTCTGTTTTAGTATTTCCGCTTTCAATATAAATATATTCTATTCTTGCAGTGTTCTCATCTATTAAATTTATAAGTTTTATAACTTTAAGATTTCCTTCTTCTATTCTCACACTCTCTCCAACAACTATCTCGATTATTTTTCCGTCCACATTTAAAATAACGCCTGCTTCTTTTGCACTAGGTTCTTTTATCTTTTTTAAAGAAATTGTATGAAGTACTCTCTTTACATTTATTATTGCCGAGCTTTTCTCTAAATTATAATTCATTAAATTATTAATGCTTGCTTCAGCATCTCTTTCGAAACTTGTCCCTGGATATTTTTTAATAACTTTCTCAAAAAGAATTTTCGCACTTTCATATTTTTTCAAGTCTATAGCAGTTTTCGCTAATTCTGATAAAGCTCTTGCTCCATAAATTCCATTATTATCTCCTTCACCTGGATAATAATCAGAGATTTCTTCAGCCGTTTTTTTTGCATTATCAAAATATTTATCCACCCGCGATTGATTATTTTTATCAATGGTTAAATCTAAATCCGCTCCTCCCGCGAGACCTCCAAAATTCAATCCAAACCCATTATTTCCTTTTTCTATCACACTAACTTGATTACTAATTTGATCAGAACTAATGCCTACAATTTTTCCTATAATTTTAGGCATTTCTGATACTTTTCCAGCTTTAATAATTTTTTCGCTATTTCTGTAAATTTCACTTAGAACATTATCTTTTATTTTATTATTTTCAATAAAATTCGTATTGACATTTTTTGCAAGAACAACAAATTCTTTTTTGTCTTTTCCAATTCCTACATAAACTAAATAAACATCCTTTCCATCTTCACTACTACCGACTCTTTCTCCAACAGAAAATTCATTTCCGTTAATTAATGCTTTCATTCCTTCAAGCAAATTTAAAGAATATTGTTTCCCTTCGCAGGATATTATAACTTGCCCCCCTACCCCTATTCTGTCTATTCTATTTACTCTACAAACATCTAAGAAACTTGAACCTTCTGTAACCCATAACATCTCATCATCCACTTGAATTAAAGCGCTTCTTTTTGGTACTGTTATATCAGCAAGATTTATCCTTAATCCACCTCTACAATAAAATCCGGGTATGTAAATTATTCCAGAAGTTTCGCCTTTTCTTAAATCAAAGCTTTTTACAACATGGTTTTTATCGCTGTATATTAATATTTTTGCTCTATTAGAATCTATAGATTCTGTCCTAATAAACCCTTTTCCTCTCCAAAAACTATATTCATTAAATTCGCTTTCCCATTCCTCATCACTTAACACAGGAAGATAAAACAAAGCTTTTCCTATACCTGCCACATTTCTTAAATCGTATTTTATATTCGCAGTTAAATTAAATCTCACAGAATTTGATAAATTTTTTTCAACAGGCTGTTGTTTTAACAATACAACAACATATCCTATATCAGTAAACATCCCGCTCCCTAAACTTGGATTATAACTCTTTAACAAAGCTTTTGAAGGATGATAACTTACTCCTAAAACTTCTTTTGGGTACTGTCCTGTGAAACCAACGCTTTTTACTTCTGCAACATCTACTAAAGGATTTACTCTAACAGCAACAAGTTTACAAAAAACAGGAACATTTTGATCTCCAAGGAGATCGCTTCTCACGACTTTAGGACTACAACCTCCGGGCGGGACAGTTATAAAGAAATCTTGTCCTCTTTCAGCATTGCAAGTTTCCGGGTTAGCAAAACCCGGCCAAAAAACACTTGGATCTACACCGAGTTGAGAATAAAACTGTTGATAACTTGGTTCATAATATTGCGAACTCGGCATAGCGGGAACCTGCCCTCTCACATTAATGCAAATAAAAACTAACATACTTACAATTATAAGAATCAGTAAACTCAAATTTTTTCTCTTAAATTTTACATTTTTCATTCCAATTTTTTCTATTTTTAATTTATTTTTCTTTTTATTTATTTAAAACTCACCACCAATTTATTTCTTTCAATTTTATTATAAATATCTTGGATATCTTCCATTGTTTTTGGTGTCTGTGTTCCAGTAATAGAAATTTCTATTGTATTAGCATTTTGAATCTGATTACTCAAAAAGTATTCTTCTGATTTTCCACCACCAATAATTACATTATACAATTTTTGTTCTGGTACATTAACATCAAAACATTTTTCTTTTGTCATTCCAAGTAAACCTCCTATCCCAGAATAAGGTACATCAACACAGGTTTTTGTATTAATAGAGGGCAAGTTTATTTCGCCATTAGAATAAACATAAGCAGTTATATTATAATTTCCCTCTGCCAACTCAACACTTTTTTGCATAGGCCAATATACACTCTGACTATTTTTTTCTGATTCAAAATAAATCATTATATTATTTGTCGTAGGCCTTCCTTCTAATTTTAAATCTAAATTCAGTTTATATAACTTATCTAAAATCAAGACGCTTTCAAATTCTTCATTACTTGAAACTATATCTTCTCCAATAGTATATCCTTCTGCTTTTCCAACAACGAATCCATTAACACATGCCGGAAAGTTTCCTTCAAGGATTGCCTCATTCCCAGAAATCTTTGTCTTTCCTATTAAACACGATTCTGAAAAACATTTAAACTCTATGTCCGCTTCGATAGGCTTTAAATCGCTGTCGTAAGTATAAACTTTTCCTTTAGTAGGTTTATATTTACAAACACTCTCTTCTTTAATCTGAACCATACTTCCTTCTAAAGGCTGTCTTGGTTTATTTCCTCTTATTAAAACATTAACAGGAAACTGGAAAAACTCTTTTGCGTCATAAATTTGGACCAGTATCGGAAAATTAATATCATAAACAAAATGATAGTTTAAAAAACAAAACCCTAAAACCCCCAATCCTTTTTGATTTCCAATAGGTTTAGCTACTAATAAACCATTATCATTTGGCGTATAAATTTTAGTTGGCCAATCTCTACTATACAAAAACCTTAAACTTTCGTCAGTATTTATATCTAAAGCATAATATTTATTTCTTGCTTTTGGATTTAAAAACAAAAAGTTACTTTCAAAAGCCTCTTTTAATCCTTGCGAAATATTTTCAAGAAGCCAGACTTTGGGAGTACAAGAAAGCTCTGCTTCAGTCGTCGGAGCATAAAGATAAACTATATCGAGAGCAAAATTTTCGAGAAATGCTTCTTCTTTTTCTTTGTTATAAATTTTTGTTGCTAAATTATAGAATTTTCCAATTTTACTCTGAATTTCTGTTTCATGAGTAGATATTGTTGTTTTATCTTCTTCAAAACTTACTGACAAGTCTGCTTTTACACTCGCTTTAACCTTATTTTCTCTTATGTTTGTTGAAATCTGATTAACCTTTAAACTAACATCAAAACCTTTATCCAAAAATTCAGAGAAATCACAAAGCGGCAAAGTTTCTCTTAAATACTTTGAAAGCTGATCTTCCATCTCTTTTATCGTCGGTACTTTTTCTTTCAATATGTCATTTCCAGAAACATAAAACCAGTAAGGAATAGGCTCGCCCATAAAACCTAATGTATTTGAAGTAGGCCATTCTTCAGAACCAGGTTCAAAAACCGGCGGATAAATATAACCCGCTCTTTGCCCTAACAAACTAACACCTTCTTCAAGTCTTATTTTAACACAGTCAAGAAAATAATTCTCAACACTTTCAAATTTCGTTGGTATTTTAGCAACATAATATCGGAATATTCCATAACCTGCAATTATACCGACAATTGCTATAGCAAAAATTATAAAAAGTGTAACCTGTCCTTTTTTACCTAAGTTTTTTATGATTTCCCTCTTTTTCATTAAAAATTTTAATTAAATATATTATATAAATTTAACTTTAAATTAAAAGATATAATTACTTTTCGCCAAAAATAGATTAATGTAAAAACTCTATAGTAGTTACAATAGAAAGATTTATAAATATCTATGAGTATTGAATATAAGAATTACAAATAAAATGAAAATAAGAAATAAACCCGGAGTCTTAAAAAGTTTAATTAGACACTTTTGTTTATTGGGGGCTCTTTTCACGGGTTGTGTTCAAGAAGAGGATATTCCAAGATATATTCAATTTAGAAGCAGCGACATCGCACAAAAATTATATCTAAAAGATAAAGAGGGTAATTCTCTGAAAAAAGACCTGGTAGGAAATTTAAATTTAAATAACGAGACAGTAATAAGATATCCAAATCCTGAGAAAATTGAATTTCAGATAAGGGATTATGACCTTGACGAAGTACCGGACTTGGTATTATTTTATACAGCAGAGGTTGAAAAAGATGGAAATAAAGAAAGGGTTTACAGTTTTTACACTCTTCGAGAAATTGAAGGTAAATTATGGCTTTTTCCCTTAAACTTAAGTGGTCCTTTAGGCACAGAAGATAGGAGTTTATATTTATCTACTCACGAAAAAAAAGAAAAAGAGAAACCTTCTCAAACACCAGTAGTACAAATTGTACAAGTTAGTCAAGAACTAGAAGAAAAGCTTTCAAAATTAATAGAAGAGGGAATAAGAAAAGAAACGAGAAAAACTCATGAAGGAAATTTAGAAAAACTTTTAGGCGAAATTAAAAATTCTTTAGATGATTTGAATAAAAATCCTAAAATGATGTTGCAAGCATTATCTAAGGAATATGCCTTAGCTGTAGGTTACACTCAAGATGAAAAGGGCAAAAAAAGAATACTTGGTTGGTATTTGAAGAGCTATTCAAAAGAAATAGGAGAATTTGGAAAGACGGAAATTTATCCTCTTTTATATAAAGAAGGAACAACTTCACTTGGAGAGCCTACCGAAGAATCAAAACTGAGAAATATAGGAATTAACTTTGTGTTGCTGCCTTCAGAAGAATTTGAGAGTCTACTAGAAGATTACGACAAAGGGAATGCTTATATTCCCATTCTTCATTTAGAAGAAGCCTCTCCATCAGATAAAAATCAAACAAAAGAAACTCTCACTAATGAAAGAATTGAAAGATAATTTTATTTCTATAATTTTTTATTTCTATAATTTTATTTTTAAACATTTAAATAAAATGGGCCCGGAAGGGATCGAACCTTCGATTTCCTCTATATCGAACAAATTTATCTATAAACTTGTACGTCAAAGAGGCGTCTTAACCACTGGACCACGAGCCCTTATGTTAGATTACTTAAACAAGTATATAAAATTTTCTTGTTTTTTTTAAATTAAAGATAACTTTAAAAACATTCTAAATTCTATAATTTAAGCTAAAATGAAATTGCCAAAAATAATAAAAAGATATTGTCCGTATTGTAATGAACACACAGAACAAAAAATAGAATTACTTTCAACAGGCCATAAAAGGGGCACTCTTAAATATGGTTCATTATGGAGAGCAAAAAAAAGAGGAGCCATGCCAGGAACCGGAAATAAAGGTAGATACAGCAAAAAAGCAGTAAAATCAAGAAAATTAAAAACAAAAACTACTACAAGAAAAGTTTTAATATTTACTTGCCAAAAATGTAAAAAAAGTACTCAGTCGAGGTCAAGAAGAGTTAGTAAAATACAAATAGGAGAAACAGAAAAAAAGAAAAATGAGTGAAAAATTAAAATTTGTAGAAGTAGAACTTCCAATAATTAATGAAAAAGTAGATGTTTTAGCTAAAGAAATAAAAGAATTAGAAGGCAAAACTATTTGTTTAGACTTAACAAGAAATTTAAGAGGAAAAAGTGTAGAAGCTATATTCAGACTTAATATCCAAGGAAATAAAATTCTTGCTTCTTTAGAAAGATTACATATTTTTCCTTTTTATATAAGGAGAATGATGCGTAAAAATATAGATTATGTTGAGGATTCTTTTAATGCCCAATCTAAAGATAAGAATTTAAGAGTAAAACCTTTTTTAATAACAAGAAAAAAAGTCCATAGAAGTGTAAGAAAAGCATTAAGAAATAAAGCAAAAGAAGAAATAACTTCCTACATAAAAGAAAGAAATAAAGATGAAATATTCTTGGCTCTTCTTAATGGGACATTTCAAAAAAGCCTTTCTTTAAAGCTTAAAAAAATTTACCCTCTCTCGTTTTGCGATATTCGTGATATTTTTATCGTAAAAGAAAGCACAACTCAAAAAATATAGTAACAAGAGTTAGACAATTGTTCTTATAAATTTAATAATTTAGTTAAAGGAGAATTTTTAGTTTAAAAATATCTCATAGCAAAACATTTTTAATATATCCTTTTTTTTTGTTGTATTATTTATGCCTCCATAGCTCAGTGGTTAGAGCATCGGTTTTGTATTTAACAAAAAAACCGAGGGTCGGGGGTTCAAATCCCTCTGGAGGCTTAATTTGATTAAATTTTAAAAACAA
>JAWAAV010000021.1:0-7307 GCA_038884935.1 Candidatus Pacearchaeota archaeon | reverse complement strand
TCTTTTTTCTTTTCTCTTACCTCTCTCTCAATCTTTAATCTAAAATACACTTTAGGATAAACTCTTTTCACACCTTTTATTCCATAACCCTCTCCGCTTCCCGTTAAATCAGTATTTTTAATAAAAAACTCTCCGCTTTCTATACTTTGGCTTATCAAAGAAGAAAGAATTTTCTCTTGCTCTTGTTTGTTTAATCTTACTTTAACGATTGAATTAACAGGCATTAATTCTCCTTGTTTTAAGATTATTTTTGCTTCTCCTACAATTTTTTCTTCGCTACTTTTAATGTTCGTTAAGTCTAATACTGCTTTTCCAGTAAAAAATATTTTTTCATAAACAAAAAAAGAAATAGAAAACAATAAAAATAAAATAGAAAATATAAGAATAAGATTTTTTTTCGGTTCTCCTACATTTTTCTTGCCTAAATAAGTTGTTATAACCTTTCCATTAACTCTTTTATTTTCATAAAAATAAGGTCCAAAACGCTTTCCATTTTTGTAAGTGTATTTTATATGCACCACTTTTCAAAAATCCTCTTTTAATAAATTATACTTATATATGTATAAGAAATTAAGGGGTTTATAAAAGTTATTTTTCTTATAAAAATAAAAATTTTAATAGGAAATTTGGTTCTCCTACTTTTCTTTCCACACAAAAATTCTTAGTTTCTTTGGTTTTAAACTTTTAGGATTTCCAGAAATTGTAATCTCTTCTGAAAAAATTTCTTCTTTATACTCTCCAGGTCCGCAAATATCCTCACTTTTACATATAACGCAGCTAAAATTAAACCCCATGAAACTATTTTTAAGCCTTTCCTCTATAAATTTATAAGTCTCTAGTGTATCTTTACATACCCCTAAATTTTTATCATCTAATATTTCTTCTTTTAGGAGCGGGTTATCTTTAATACTTTCGAGTATTTGAACTTCCCATTTTAAAATATTTTCTGATGTTTTTGGTTTTATTATACTTTGTGAATAAAATAAAATCATAAATCCTAGAATAAGAGTTATAGAAATAGAAGTTTCAAAAATCTTCAACCAACCTTTTTTTTCTTTTTTAAAATCCATTTTATATTACCATGCTAAAATTTTCATTATAACATATTTTATTGTACCATCTTCGTATGCCACAGCAACTGGACTATCTATTGCAAAAACCGGTCTTCCTAAAGGAGCCCTTTTTGTAATATCCATATTTCTTTCTCCTTCTGGATCCAAAATCTTAACGCCGAATTCTGAGGATATCCCAAACTGCTTTTTTAAATTCGAATAGTCATTTTCATAATTTCTTTTTAATTCGTTTAAGCTTTTATTTGAGATTAATCTAAGCTCCTTCACTGCTCCTACATTAGCATTAATAGGAGAGCCAGTACAAGCGCTTTCCGACTCTGAAAATTCTTCTGAAAAATAAACATAAAAAAATGTTTCACCTTCTGTACTTATACATATTTGATTGTTATTTAATCTTGCATTTAATTTATCCTTTCCTAAATCTCTTGCCACAACCATTTTTCCTCTTAACATTTGATGCGGGTTTGAAAAACAAAAACAATTATTCTCAATTTTTGAGAGGTTTGTTAGACTATAATAAAAGACTTTTGTAGTAAGATTGTTCCTTAATGCTTTTTCTATGTTTGTTAAACTTATTTCTTGAGTTTTAAAACTTGGCCTAAAAAAGAGCAGCATAAATATCACAAAACTTATAAATAGTGTAAAAGAAATAATCATCTCCAGATGTCCTTGACCTCTTTTTATTTTTTTATTTTTTATCATATCTTATTACTCAAATCTTTATATTTAAAAAAATATCCTTGCAATAGAATAAATAAGTAAAGCCATTGTAAGAGTTGCAAATGAATGTTTGATTCCTGCTTTTACTTGTCCTTCTGCAAGTTTTCCGATAACAAGGCCAGCGAATAATCCTTGAGTAAGTAATAAATAAAACAAAGGCCTTGCTATTTTTTCAGGTGAAAAAGATGCAGTTTGTGATAGTTCTGATGTTAAAGGAATAATTTTGAACTGCATTACAAGTATGATAATAATAAATATAAAAAAAATTATATAACCCTGAACAACGAGATTTGATATTGAAGATTTTCTTTCTTTTTTTAGCTTTTCAACTTCATTTACAGAGACTGAAACAGATTCTAATATTTGTTCTATGTCTCCCCCAGCTCTTTCAGCTTCACTTATCAATGTTATAGCTTTTTTAATTACAGTTCCTTTTACATTTTTAGCAAAACTTTCTAAAGCCGCCTTCACAGGTATACCTAAAGAAATCTGATTTGCGAGTTTTTGAACATAAGGAGTGAGTGTTCCATAGTCCTGATTTTTAACATTAACTATACTGATACTAATAGGAGTGCCAGCTTTAACATTCTCTACAATGTTTCTTATAAATTCTAAAAATCTTTCGTTATTTTCTTTTTCTATTTCGCTTTCTTCTACTAATGAAAGTACGAAAGGTAAGGAAGCAACAAGAAATCCCACCAAAATGAGAAGTAAAAAAACTTTTTCTCCTCTTAAAAAAGCTATATCTAAAACTATTATTACAAGTGCAGTAATTATTCCTAATATGTGCCTCTTTTCTATTTTCATTTTGAAATTTTTTAATATGAAGGTTGTTTTAAATGTAATGAAATTAAAAATACAACATTAATCAACGAAACACCAAGACTTAAAATGAATGTCAAAATTCCCGGACTCAAATTTAATCCGAATCCACTAACTCCTATTAATAATATTAAAAGTGAAAAAATCATAGGTGCAGTAATCACAATACTTATATATATATTCATAAATGTTTCGGCAAGTTTTGTATATCTCTCTCTGGAGAGTTTATAATCAAAAAATAAGCTTTCAGATCTTTTATGCAAAAATTCTGTTAAATCCCCTCCTTCAGAAATTGTTGTAGCCATTCCACTTAATAATTCCGAAAGTTTTTGACTTGCAGTTTCTTTTGAAGTATTTTTTAAAGCAGTTACAATATCATATCCATAAATATTAATCTGATTTACAACTTTTTTTAATTCTCTTGCTACATTAATACTTTCTTTGTCTGTAATCAAAATTTCAAATATTTTCGCAGGTTCAAGCCCGCTAGTAGAAATTGCAGACATTTGTAAAGCAACAAAAGGTAATTCTTCATCTATCTTTCTTTTTAAACTCTTCTTTTCTAAACTAGGGTAAAAATATAAACCAAAAAATACTACAATAGCAAATGCAAAAGAAAATCCAATATTTTTCATAAGATTACTTATAGAAGATTTTGAAACTAAACTATAAAATAAAGAAAACATTATCCCCACAACTAATGCAAGCACAGAACTAAACAATATTATTGATAAATAACTTGTTGAAAAAATAGGTATTCCCGCGATTCTTAAATCTTCTTTTAATTTTTTTAAAGAATCCTTTTCTGCCAATTTACTCGAAATTTTATAGAAAAAAAAATTTGAGAGCCTTACATAAAAACCCACTCCTTTTTCCTCTTTTTTTTCCATATCAAACCCAAGTTTTAAAAATATATAAACTTATTGAAATGACAAGTTTTTATAAACTAAAAGTTAGCTATGCACTAATTAAACATTTTATAATAAAGCAGAGTATAAAGATTTATTTTTACAATTAGTTATACTTTGTCGCTTTAACTTATCTTTATTTATTCTCTATTGCCCTCGTTTTAATAATCTGTAAATTATTCAATCCCATATTTTTTAAGCACTGCCTGTGGATTTTTATAGTATTCTATAATTTCTTTTTGAAATTCTTCAAAAGAAAATACTTTTCTATTCGCCATTTCTTGTAAAAGTCGCGCCCTTTTTTCAAATTCTTTCCATAAATCTTCTTTTGAAATTCCATATTTTACAGAAATTTTTTCAAAAACTTTGCTATCTTTTTTAAAATAAAACTTATCATCGGCAGCATTCCACATAAAAGGAGTGTTTGTTACAGCCACACCTTCAGGGGTTATATTAATTATTTCAACAATTTTTCTTACTCTTCTTGTTGCTTGCTTTTGGACTATTGTGTGGCTTTGTATTACTATTGCATCCAGCACCATAATTAAAGTTGGACTGAGTTCTATTGGCGGGGTTTCAAGTCTTCTCATTATTGTTTCAACAGAATCTGCGTGTATAGTTGAGATAGAGGCATGGCCAGATGCCATTCCTTGAAACAAAACAAAAGCTTCTTTCCCTCTTACTTCTCCTACTATTACATACTCAGGATTCTGTCTGAAAGAATTCTTCAACAAATCAAAAAGGTCTACCTCCCCAATTTTTTTTGTTCCTGCTGCAGTTCTTGCCACGCTTGGAATCCAGTTTTCTCTTGGCAAATTAAGTTCTCTAGTATCTTCAATAGAAACAACCCTTGCTTCCGGAGGAATAAAAAAGGCTATAGCATTAAGTAATGTTGTCTTACCACTTCCCGTTCCTCCAGCAATAAGAATATTGCTTTTATACTGAGTAATTAACCAAAAATATGCGAACATTTCTGGACAAATTGTATGCATTGCAATTAATTGTGTAGGAGTCCAGGGCACTTTTGTAAATTTTCTAATAGTGAATGTTGGTCCTCTGCTCGTTATATCTTTTGTGTAAGTAGCATTAACTCTTGAACCATCAGGTAATGTACCATCAAGTAAAGGATTTGCATAACTTATATATCTACCACACTTTTGTGCAAGCTTTTCTACAAAGCTCGCCGAAGCTTCCATATCTGTATACATAATATTTGTTTTCATATTTCTATAAACCCTGTGTACAATGTAAATAGGAGTATTTATCCCATTGCATTCTATATCCTCTATATAATAATCTTTAATTAAAGGTTCTATTTCATTAAGTCCTATAAAATTTCTGAACAAATAATAAACAATTTTTTGATATGTCTCTTCAGAAATACCAAGATTCAATTCAGAAATCAATCTTTTTATTGAAGTTTCGATATAATCCAAAATTGCAGAAACATTTTTTTCTTCTAGAACATCGATATTTATTTCTTCTCTCAAACCTTCTTCCAACTTTTTTAAAACTTCTTTTTCTTTGTCATTCATTACCGGCTCTTCAACTTCATAAATCAGTTCATTTGATTTTTCATCCCAGTAAATATGCGCATAAGTAAAAGGAGGTAATAAGCCGTATCTTACATTTATTTTTGTTTTGTCCTCTATTTTTGGCAAAGAAGGTATTATAGGGTTTAGTTCGATATCCATTTTATTTCCTCTTTTATATAAGTTAATAAGGCTTCTTATTTTTTAAACCTTTCAATTCATTTCTTTTTCTGTCTTAATAAAAGTGGTTGCTCATCTACACAATAGAAGGATAACTACTTATTATTAGAATTATTCTCTTGTACAAAAAATTAATAATTGTTTTATTTAAGAAATGGAAAAATCTATATTCCTGCCTTTGTTAATAACTATTATGTTATAAGGTGTTGAAGATGCCTGTAAAACTTTTCCTTCATCTTTATCATTAATAGTTATATTTACAACAGGCTTGTAGGCTATAGCTAAAGTAACATTATATCTTTTCTTAGCTTTTTCCTCTGTTAATGCTTTAATCTTCCCAATAGTTATTTCTGTCCCCGGCTCGCTAAACATGTGTTTACTATCCATAAAAAATCTTATCTCGTCTTCTTTTCCGTTAATAAATAATTGTCCTTTCTTCAAAGAGAATTGAACGATTCTTGAATTACCCACTCCTCTATATTCCACTTCAGCAATATTATAATCTATCCCATTTAAAATCTCCATTGCCTGTGTAAGAACAAGTTCATCCTTTTTTTGATCTATTGAAGGCTTTATTAATGCAAGTAAAACGCCTATAATCGCAAGCCCTATAAGAGTATAAAGTACTGTTTCAATCCAAACTTGTCCTTTTTTTTTATTCATTTTTACCTTTCGCCTCAACTTATAAACTTTATCCTTCATTACTTATTAGAAGTTTTCAAATTAGCAGGTACTAAGCCCAGTGTAATCTGTGGCGTCGCATACATCGTCATTTGGCAATATTGTAGCAATACTTATTTTTTCTGCAGGACCTACATTATAAATATAACTATTTGCTCCGCCCATATTAGGGATATTGCTTGTTTCTTTATAAGGAGTTGCTGTTCCTGTAGTAGTATAAATTGAGACAAGAAATCCTTTTGATTCTCCTTTTTCTGTTCCTCTACTTATTACTAATTTTGTTGTTGTAGAGTTTGTACACGTTCCGCTTGATTCAACAACTACTTTATAATGCATTCTCAAATCAATACATGCGGCAGATTTCGCCAGTTGTTTTTTAATCATAGGAACAACAAATGATGAAATTACACCTACTGCTACAATTGAAAGTAGAATTAAAGAAACTGTTATTACGACATCTGAAACCCCTTTTTTATTTATTATCATAGTTGAGCAACAAAAGTTTTTTCACATTTATAAATTTTTCTTTGACCATCAGACTCTCCGAGAATTGACGGAACAACTTCTATATTTGTTCCTTCGCTAATACTTGTTTCGCTTACAGATAATGCACTACCTGGTGAAATAGATTCGCCTTCTTTTTCTATAGGTGTTATAGTACCATCTGCTTTTTTTACTAAAATGCTAAATCCATACACAGGGATATTTCCATCATTTGTAATCTGTAAATCATTTCCAACAATAGTTACAGAAAGAGCTATTTCTTCACACGCTTGTTGTGCAGGCATTCCGTTTTTTAAAATAACCTCTTTAATAAAACCCTTCGCCCATATAAACACAATAGAAGATAAAACAACAACAAGAGAAATTAATAACAACGATGCTACAACCGGAGATACCCCTTTTTTTCCTTCTTTTAATTTCATTAATTTTCCTATTTTAATCATCTTATCTTAAACTTATAGATATTTAAAAATCTTTCTTAATTCTAAAATAAATAAAATGAATCATTGTCTTTGATAGTTGTTGAAATTAAAATAATATTTATGAATTTCGCTAATCTTTTATTAATTTAGGTTCTTTTAATATTTTTTAGCTACATAGAATGATTATTTTAATCATGTTTATATTTATTAAGAATATTATTAAGAGGCTACCTTTAAATTTTCTACTCAAAAGATTTAGTATCATAGAATACATAAAAAAGAAAATAGGAAATAATACGAGTTTCCTTAATCCTTAATATCAACAAATAATATGTTCTCCTAAAATAACTTTTCAGTAGTAGTAACAAAACAAAATATTTTTTTCTACAAAACCTAAAATAACAATTACAAAAGAAAATAAAAAAAGAAATATTTCTTTATAAGTCATCCATTTCAAGTCGCCGA
>JAWAAV010000020.1:0-7497 GCA_038884935.1 Candidatus Pacearchaeota archaeon | reverse complement strand
AGAAAATCTGGTGTGACAAAAGATATTTTTTCTGTTAGAGTGTACAGTTTTGAAACAGCTTTTTCTATAAATACTGAAAATATAAAACTCAATCAAAAAGAAGCAAAAATATATGTAAAAAATAGGATAAATTATAATTTTGAAAATTTAAAATTGAAAATAAGTTCGGAATTTTTTAGTGAGAGTTTTAATTTAAGCTTGAAGCCATTTGAAGAAAAAATTCTTACGGTAAAACTTGACCAACCTAAACTTGGGAAAGCTGTTGGGGGAAATTATATTCTAACCAGCTTTTTAACTTTTGGACAATCAAGCGGAAAGATAATGAGTATTTTTAGTTTTGAAGAAAAAACAGATATTAAAACAGAGGAAAAAACAAGTGGCTGGTTAATAAAAAAATTCTCTTCAAAGAAGACAAATCAAGGAAACTTACCTGTTGTTGCAAGAGTGAGTGTAAAAAAAAGCTGGTTTTCAAAATTATTCACTACTTCAAATGTTAAACCTTTTGATGTAGAAAAAGAAGGTTTTTCTAGCTTGATTATATTTGAGAAAGAACTTCAACCCGGGGAAGTTTTTTATGTTGAAGTAAAAACAAATTATATTATTCCGATTACCTTAGTAATTTTAATTGTTACAGGAGGCTGGTTGTTTATTTATTATTTTTTCCAGAAGAAAGATCTCGAAATAAGAAAAAGAACTGCTTTAGTTAAGACTAAAAAAGGAGAGTTTGCATTAAAAGTCACGCTTTTTATAAAAGCATTAAAAACTGTAGAGAAAGTTACAATAATAGAAAGTATTCCTCTTTTAGTTAAACTTTATAGTAGATTTGGAATTTTAAGACCTGATAGAATAGATGAGAAAAACAGAAGAATAGAATGGGATTTTGAAGTTTTGAACAAAGACGAAGAGAGAGTGTTAAGCTATGTGATTTATTCAAAGTTAGGTATTTTTGGAAGATTTGATTTGCCCGAAACTGCTGCTTTTTATGAAGAAAATGGAAAAATTTATGAGACAAAGGGAAATAAAGTAGTATTATATTTTAATGAAGACAAAGAATAAGATAAAAAATAATTCCTAACTTTTTTGGAGAACAAACTAAAATTAAATAACGAGGTTATTAAATGTTTCGAAGTCTTTAAAAATATATTTTTCTTTAATATCATATCCCCGCATAGCACAGCGGCTAGTGCGCTCGGCTGTAGATTTATCTAAGGTGGATTAAAAGTTAAAAAACTTGAAATGAAACCTGAAAAGCCGAGCCCGAGATATCCCAGTTCGACTCTGGGTGCGGGGATTCTTATTTAAAAGAGGAGAGGCTTAAAAGAAAGTTAAGATGGATGATGGTGTGAAAACGCTTTTTATTGCTGTTTTGATTGTTGCCTTAGCAGGATTTTTTGCTTGGATTTTTTATAAATCAATTATTATACCAGAACAAACTCCGAAGTTTAATGCCTCTCAAAATTTAACGAACGAGAGGCAGGTTGTTTTGTATTTCTACGATAATAAAACAGGTTGCAGATTAAATGGGAAAATTAGTGTGAATAACGAATTGATCGGAGAAACAATAGAAGGAAAATTTATTTTAAACGAAAGTACTTATAAATCTAAATTTAAAGAAAAATCGAACCTTTCTATTCATGGTTTATTTGACGAATGTTTTAATGAAGATGAAGAAATAGTATTTTTTCAAAGCTGGATAGTTTCTTCTTTATGGTATTATTTTACAAATAAAGAAAATATCTTGTTGACAGTAGATTTAACTCCAAGAAAACCAAGAAACCCTATAGAAATAATGAGTTTTGTAAGGCCTTATGAAGCAGAACTTTATTTAACTAATATAAGTTTAAAGTATAAATTTGAAAATAATACAATAGAAGATTTTACGAAAATTAATAAATATATGACCAGAATTCTCTATTCTGCAGATTCTGAATTGTACAACAAAGAGGAATATTGGGCAACTCCTTCAGAAACTCTTAGTAAAGAGAGGGGAGATTGTGAGGATTGGAGTTTGGCTTTTCTTTCTTTAATTAAGGCTTACAATCCCAAAATAAAATGCTATGGACTTGGCTCTTCTATACATCTTACAGTTTTTTGTTATCTTGAGAATGGGGAGTTTGCTTTTTATGATCAAAGAAAAATAGAATTAAAGACAAAAGTTTACAAATCAGAAAGCGAGCAAGAAAAAAGAATAAAGATACGTTCTTTAATAAATAGCTTCTTCCAACATTTTGAGATTCCTGCAGATGAAAGAAAAATTAAAATGATTTTTAGTGATAAAGAGTTTATAGAGTTTAAAGAAAACGAAGAATTTGTTGAATGGGCACTTAGTTTAATTGATTAATTTTGAAAAATTATAATAATAAATTTACGAATTTAAACACAAACTCTTTATCTTTTTAACCATTTAATGAGTTTTTCTTTCGAAAATGTGTTTAAAATATCATTAGAAGTTGCCCATCCTCTACGCGCAACAGCTGCTCCGTAAATCAAATAATTAAGATGCTCTTTAGCATGACTATCAGTGCCTATTGCAAATTTGCATTTATAATCGAGAGCGAGTTTAACATTAGTATCATTTAAGTCGAGTCTGTTTGGGAATGCGTTTATCTCTAATGCTATACTTCTTTCTGCGGCTTTTTCAAATATTCTTTCAATGTTGATTTTGTAAGGTTCCCTCTCAAAAATTATGCGACCGGTTGGATGACCGAGGACACTAACATATGGGTTATCTAATGCTTTTAAAATTCTTTTTGTCATTTTTTCTTCTGGAAATTTAAAACCAGAATGAACAGATGCTGTAACAATGTCAAGTTTTCTGAGTATAGAATTTGGGAGACTTAAATTACCATCTGCAAGAATATCGATTTCTGTTCCCTTTAGTATAAAAATGTCTGATTTGCTATTAAATTTGTCTATTGCTTTAATTTGTTTTTCAAGTCTTTTTATACTTAATGCTCTTGCAATTGGTAAATGCTCGCCGCCGTGATCACAAATTGCAAGATATTTTCTTCCGAGTCTTTTTGCAGAATCTACCATTTCTTGTAAAGTGTTATTACCATCGCTTTCGTTAGTGTGGACATGTAAATCTCCAATAATTTCATTATAATTTACAATTTTTGGGAGTTTTTTTTGCAAGGCGAATTCTATTTCTCCTCTATCTTCTCTTAATTCTGGTTCTATGTATTGTAAGCCAAGTGCTTTGTAAATCTCTTCTTCTGTCTTGCCGGCAATTTTATTTTTCCCTTTAAATAAACCATACTCGTTTAATTTAAGTCTTTTTTTAACGCAGATTTTTCTTAAATGAATACTGTGTTCTTTACTTCCTGTAAAATATTGAAGGGCAGAGCCATAACTTTCTTCTGGCACAATACGAATATCAACTTGAATGTTGTTTTTTATGATAACACTTGCTCTTGTTGGGCCTTTTGCTGTAGTCCTGCTTATAATGGGAAGTTTTGTAATGTTGTTTAAAGCTTCAGCATTACAACAAACAAGCATGTCTACATCTCGGATAGTTTCTTTCATTCTCCTTAATGAGCCGGCGATATCTACTTTTTTCACACTTTTTATCTTTAGTATTTGTTGTTGGAGTTCTTTGGCAATTGGTAAAACTTGCGAAAGTAATTTGCGTTCTTCTTTACCACTTTTTTTTAAGAATTCAATTCCTTGAAGAATATTTTCTTCTGTTTTTTCTTTAAAACCAAAAATATTGCTTTTGCTTATTTTGTGAGTTTTTGCTGCTTTTTCCAATTCTTTTAAGTTTTTTATTTTAAGTTTTTTATATAATATATAGGCTTTTTTAACTCCTAAACCAGGAACTTTAAGCATCTCATAAAATCCGGGCGGAAGTGTTTTTTTTAACTTCTCCCACTCTTTTATTTTTCCTGTTGTTAAATACTCGACAATTTTCTTAGCTAGCCTCTCTCCTATACCTGGAATCTCTTCTAAGCCAAGAAGACCTTTTTCTTTATAAATTTCTTCGACATCTTCGCCTAAACTCTCAAGAGAACGAGCAGCTTTTCTATAAGCAGCCGGTTTCCATTGAACATTTTGCATTTCAAGAATGCTGGCAATGTTATAAAAAATTTCTGCTATCTCCTCTTTTTTGCCCATAATTAAAAAAAGGGAGTATTGTTTATAAAATTAATTAACCCCATATATTCCTCAAACTTTAATTTATAAAAGAAAAGGCTATTTTGTTGTTTTCTTTTGATATTTCTTGCCTTGGATAATCAATTACAAAATTTATACTTTTGATATCTCTAAAAGTAAGAGGAAGTCTTAGATTTTCTACTGTTAAAGTTTTTCCTTCACCGTAATCTATGGTCCCAATATCAAAAGTTTGTATTGTTTTTTGTTTTGAGTCTATATCGGATATTATTTTTAAAAAAATGTTGTCTGCTTGTAAAAGTCCTTGATTTTTTATTTCTGCCTCAAAATTGAGATAAATTCCCTGACGAGAAACTGAAAGATCAAAAAAAGCAAGATCTGGAAGTGGTTCAATTGAATAAAGACTGTTAAGTTTTGAAATTATATCTTGTGTAAGAACCTGGCCACATTCGCTAACACTATACATTATACTTTTTTCGTTATCTGAATGTTTAAAACCAAAAACATGTAATAACTCATGAAGTTCTATATTGTAATTCATACACGATTTTACATCTTTATAATATAACAAAACTTTTCCTTTTTCTATCACATGAAATAAACCAGTTTCTACAGCACTTTCTACTCCGCCTTCGCCTGCTATAAAATATGTTGGCACAAATCTTTTTTTTGTTTCTTCTGTTTCATTACAACTTATAAAAATATCTGGTTCTTCTTCGATTTTTTGAAAAACAATTAACTTTTGAGTTTCATTTTCTATCCTATTCATTGCGAGCATTATTTTTTCTGTCTTTGAAATGTCACAGGCACTATCTATTTTAAAAGTGATGAGATTATGGTTAAACCTCATATTAGGATAAAATTGTAAATCTTCAGAATTATAACTCGTAATATTTCTTATATCAATATAAGTTATATTCATTTTTTCTGGTTTTAAATCTTTAATTTCAAATGCAATTTTATATAATACAATAGATAATACAAGAGTAAGAGATATAAGAACAAAAAAATATGTAATTAATTTCATTTTAACCTCTTTTAAGTTAAATAACAAAGCAAAGAGTGTTTTTAAGTTTAATTAATTTATGAACAGAAAGGGTTTTGTGTAGGTTTTTAAGAGATTAATGTTAATAGATAATTTACCGAAAGGTTTTTAAATGAATTTTTAATTCATTTCATATAATCATTTATAAGTATTATATATTTGTAAATGTTATTTTTGTTGAAAATGCATATCCTCCAGCCAAAACATACAAAACTTAAACCTTCGGAAGTTCAAGAGCTCTTAAATAAGTATAATATCTCGCTTTCTCAATTGCCAAGAATTAAACTCGAAGATCCTGCTTTACCAAAAGATTGCAAGGTAGGAGATGTAATAAAGATAGAAAGAAAAGATAAAGAAAAAACTGAAGTTTTTTACAGAGTTGTGATTTAAAAAATGAAAGAGTCTGACAAATATATTATTATTAAAAAGTATCTCGAACAACACTCACTTGTAGAATCAAACATAATTTCTTTTAATAACTTTATAGGCTGGAGATTGCCCAAAATAATTGAAGAGATTAACGAAATTAATGCAAGTCTTAACGAAGAGATAGAAATTAAACTTGGAAAAATAAGATTAGAAAAACCCAACATAATAGAGGCAGATGGTTCTAGTAATTTGATACTGCCAACAGAAGCTAGACTTAGAAATTTAACTTATTCGTCTCCAATTTTTGTGGAAATTACAATTAAACAAGGAGATCACAATGAAACACAAGAGGTCGAGATAGGAAGAATCCCGGTTATTGTAAAAAGCAAGCTTTGTAACACATACGGAATGTCAAAAGAAGAGTTAATAAAAAATTATATAGATCCAAATGATCCTGGAGGATATTTCATTATAAATGGAAACGAAAGAGTGATGGTTTTAATTGAGGACCTTGCTTCGAACCAACCTTTTATAAACATAGCAAAAGATAAAGTTTCTTTGAGGATGTTTAGCCAAAAAGGAGCTTATAAAATTCCTGTTTCTATAACTGAAAATAATGAGGGTATTCTAGAGATAAGTTTTAGTAGGTTTAAGAATATCCCGGTTATAGTACTTCTAAAAGCTTTAGGGATGGTGAAAGACGCAGATATCGTTTCAACTATAGGTAAAGAAACAGATACTCTAATAGTTAATATGTTTGAGTTTGCTAATCTTTTTTCAAGCGATGATGCTTTATTATATATTGCAGAGAAGTCCTCTTTACAAGGAACAAAAAAAGAAATACTTGATAGAGTTAAACAAAGAATAGATAGCTTTTTTATGCCTCATATAGGAACAAGAAAAGAAGATAGATATGAAAAGGCTATTACATTATGCAGGTTAGTGAGGCAATTTTTAATTGCAAAAGAAAATCCTAATACAAAGACAGATAAAGATCATTATGCTAATAAAAGAGTTAAACTGTGTGGAGATATGCTCGCAGATTTGTTTAGGGTTAATTTAAACATGTTTGTGAGAGACATAAGATATTCTTTAACTAAGAGTATTAAGAGAAGGAAAATTTTTAGTATAAAGTCAATTGCAAAATCTACTTTGTTTTCACATAGGATAGAGAGCGCGATTGCAACAGGAAGCTGGATCGGAGAAAGAACCGGAGTAACACAAAATATGGATAAGACAAATTATCTTTCTATTTTTTCACAATTGCAGAGAATTTCCAGTATTTTACCAGGAGAACAAGAAAATTTTGCAGCGAGAACTTTACATCCTACACATTATGGAAGATTCTGTCCCATAGAAACCCCAGAAGGAACTGAAATTGGACTTCGTAAGAATCTTGCATTACTTGCAAAGATTTCGACTGCTATTACTATAGAAACTGAAGAGTTAATCAAAGAATTTAAAAAATGCGGGCTTAGCGAGAGCGGAGAAGAAAACGATGTTTTCTTAAATGGAAGATTTATAGGAACAGCAAAAGAGATAGACCAGAACATAAATCCTGAAGTAGTTATTTTATCAGAATTATGGATGAACTGCTATGATGGAAAATATGAAATTTTGGAAACGATTGCTATGTCTGCTCCTGTTTATGACACAGGTATGATATCTGCAATTAAAATAGCTGAAATTCTTGAAACACATCCAAAGGTACATAAGGTTTATTATCCCGGACTTCCTTCGCATCCGCAACATGAGTTAGCTAAAAAACAGATGAAGGGATTCGGAGGTATGATTTCGGCTGATCTCGGTTCATTTGAAAATGCTATCAAATTTTTCAACCGCTTGAAACTTTTTCTCCGTGCGGAGTCTCTTGGAGGAGTGGAAAGTCTTGTATGTCACCCTGTAAGTATGACCCATGGCAGTGTACCCAGTGAGGAAAGAGAGAAATTCGCTTTAACTGACGGATTGATAAG
>JAWAAV010000019.1:0-7885 GCA_038884935.1 Candidatus Pacearchaeota archaeon | reverse complement strand
GGGAATCTTCGGTGGGAAAAAATTGATAACGTAAAACTTTTCGCTCATTAGTTGTTGAATAAAGATCTATTGAGGTTACAAAATTATTATTAATATCAATACTTTTAACTTTATAATTTCCAATGCCAACAAATCCCTTCTTAAATATTGGCCTTGAAACTGTTACCAGAAATGGAGCATAGCTATCTTTAATTTCAAATATGATCGTGTAGTCATCAGGTTTTAAGACTTTAACATCAGAAAACCCGTAATTAATTGATTTTGATGTAAATCTTGTACCGTCACTAAAATTTATTCCACGTTTAAGTTTAAATGTATATACTCTTCCATTTTTATCTATTTTCCATGATGTTGCCAATCCGGGTTTAATTGAACCGTCTTGGCCAACAGTAGTTAGTCCTTGAGAAACATTATCGAGGACGTTTTGCGGTAAAGTATCAATGGTAAAAGATCCTACCATTCCTATTGTCTCTTTTTCAATAATTGGTAGAGTAGAGGGAAGAATCCTTAAGACAAAGCGAAAGAGAAAAAATCCGACTAGTCCTAAAATAAAAAATAGGAAAATTGACTTACCCCATTTTTTAATGTATGCCTTTATCAGCCAGAAAATAAGCCGGCGCCTTATTATTATCATAATATACTTCTGAAATTAACGGGGAGCAAAAATAAAAGAAGATAATCCGAAAAGTATGGCAAGAAATATGGTAATCCAAAATAAAAATTTCTCCATACTTTGTTTGCTTCTATAGAATTCTCCTCCTCCTCCTCCAAAAGTCTTCGACAAACCACTTCCTTGCATCTGAAGAAGTATAGAACCTATCAAAAGAACTGCTATGAGAATTTGAATTATTATTGCTATCACAAGAATGGTATAATTATATATTGGAAGCTATCGTATTTGCAAGTTTTTTCGAATCATGATAAAGAGGAAACTTTTTGTCTATTAAATCCTCATATATAACCTTGTATTCGTTGTTTTTATGTTCTTTATCAATCGGAACATATTTATAATCTTTTTGATGTTTTTGAGGAATTTCGGCTGAAAAATTACTATTTAAAATAAAGGTATCAAAAATTACACTTTTGCAGTGTTTCTCAATTGCGTCTGCAAAATCACTAAGCAAGTATTTTGGGGTTTCATATCTTTTATTGGCAACATTTACAATGAAAATTTTCCTCGCTTTTGAATTCTTAACTTCATTAAGAATGTTTGGAACCATAATAACTGGTAAGATAGTGGTATATAAATCTCCTGGTCCGGCAATTATTACATCTGCCATTCTTATCTCATTTATTACATCTTCTAAAACAGGCGGATTCTTAGGCTTAATAAAAAGTTTCTTTATTTGCCCTTTAAATATACCTCTATCAATATTTTCTTCTCTTGTTACGATATGACCGGTAGAAGTTTTTGCCCAGATTGATATTGGTACAGCGGTTGAGGGGAAAATTTTACCTTTTGTATTAAATATTTTTTGCATCTCGTATAATCCTTTATTAAAATCACCCATGATTGTTGTCAATGCAACGAGAATTAAATTTCCTAGTTTTTGTCCTGGAAGTATATTATCTGGTCCATACCTATTTCCGGAAAACCTAAATTTTAAAAGATCTTTCATTACTTCGCTTTTCTGAGAAAGTGCAATCATACAATTTATTATATCTCCCGGGGGAAAAGTTTTATAATAACGTCTTAATCTTCCAGCAGAACCACCGTCATCTGCCATAGAAACTATAGCAGTAACCTCACTAAATTTATTCTTGACTCCTGCCAAGAGATTTGCGGTTCCTATTCCGCCACCCAGACAAACTATTTTTTTATTAACCATGTTAGGAATGAAACAATTACAGACATCATAAAAGAACTTATGACATAAGCCATAAGCGTATTAAAGTAAAATTCAGGTATTATAAAACCCGAAAAAGAATATCCCTGAAATTGAAATGCTTTTATTTTTATATCTGGGACAAAAACGGTAAGAAGATAGAGAATAATAATATTACTAAAAAAAGAAAATAATCCTAAGGTTAAAATATTTAAAGGTATAGAAATTATATTTAAAACTGGTTTAATTATTAAAAAAATAAGGGAAAGCACAGCTCCCCCAAAAATATAGGTTGGAATTCCTCCTGAAATCCTGACTCCCTCCAAAAATTGAGAGAGAATGAATAACGAAGATGCATAGAAAACTATGTTTCTCGCAATAGATTTCATAAATATCTTCTGATGCTAGCAAATCTGAAGTAAGCTGTCAAACAAATGATATAATTTTACTCATGAAAAAGCCGAGTTTTAAAGAGGAAAAAATCATTTGGGGAAAAGGATATGATTTTGTCATAGGTGTTGATGAGGTTGGCAGAGGATCATTTGCGGGTCCTGTAGTTGCTGGAGCAGTAGTTTTTAAGAAAGGAGTTAGATTTAAAAATAGATTAATGGCCAGCATAAATGATTCAAAACTTTTATCACCTAAAAAACGCGAAATGATTGCCAAAGAGATTTTAAAATATTCATTATTAAACGCAATATCAACGATTGGGCTATACGCTATAAATAAGTACGGTATAGGAAAAGCTACACAAATGGCAATACGAAAGGCCTTAAAAACAATATTTTTGCAAATAATGGCTAAAAATAAAAGAAAATTACAAATTTTTGTTTTGGCAGACGGATTTCATATCCGCTATATCCGTGGGATTGGGCTATTAAACCAAAAAGCAATTATAAAAGGTGACCGGAAATCTATTTCAATTGCGGCAGCATCAATAATAGCAAAAGTTTATCGCGACAAATTAATGAAAAAACTTGATAAGAAATATCCGGGCTATGGTTTTTCTAGAAATAAAGGTTATGGGACAAAAAAGCATATAGAAGCAATTAAGAAATATGGACTATCCAAAATCCACCGCAAATCATTTAATTTAAGTAAATTCCTGTAAACTACCTAATACTTTCTGTTCGTTTTTTGCGCGCCTGAAGGGAGTCGAACCCCCAACCCCACGGTCCGAAGCCGCGTGCTCTATCCATTGAGCTACAGGCGCATTTGCAATATTAACCTAATGTAGTATACTAAATATTGAAAATTTAATAAAGCGGGCCGCTAGCTCAACAGGCAGAGCAATTCCCTCTTAAGGAATCGGTTCGGGGTTCGACTCCCCGGCGGCTCACAACAGTTTTGAACTTTTATAGTCTTCATGCGAAATAAATTTTTTTCTCTCTTAAGGTTTCTCATTGGATGGCCAGTTTCTTTAATTGCGTTATTTTTTATTATAAAAACATTTTCTCCCCAGCTTCAGGAAATTTTGAATAATCTTAAAAACCCCAATATTCTTTTGTTAGCTTTGGGAATTATCTGTTTTAACATTTTTTATTATCTGCGTGCATTTGTATGGAAGATGTTGCTTGCTGAACATGAAGTTAACATTCCCTTAAAAGAAGTTGCATTTTTATGGGGAATGGCAGAATTTAAACGGTTTGTTCCTGGAAATATTTGGTCATTTCTTGGAAAGGGGATTACTTTTTCACAAAGAGGAATTGAAAAAAGACATATACCTAAGTTGCTTCTTTTTGAAGCAGAGTTTTTTATAATATCATCTCTTTTTGTCTCTATTCTTTCATTTCCTTACATTTTAAAAAGCAATTTAAACTCTTTCCTGTTATCTGTTCCTGTTTTTGTAATTTCATTTTTGTTTATCGTGAACAAAAAAATTTTTAGAGAAACACAATTATTTTTACTTTCAAAGCTACGTAACCTAATTCCCCGATTCGAAATTTATACAAATATAAAAATTTTTGTAATCTCTGCTATTTCCCTTGTATTTTTCGGCCTTGGTACTTTTTTTTCAATTTCATCCTTAACATATTTAAATGCTCAAATTATCTTTCCTCTAATCGGATTTTTTGTTCTTTCTCTTCTTATTGGATATCTTTCCATTGTAACTCCAATGGGACTTGGCGTAAGAGAGGGAATCTTAATTTGGGGACTATCAAAGATAATGGCTATCCAGATAGCAAGTCTGTCAGCTGTTTACTCAAGAATCATTCTCATATTCTCTGAAATATTTTTTTTACTGTCGTCCTTTATTTGGAAAAATATAAAAAATTCTTTAGTTCTCAAAATAGAAAGAGAGGTTTCAGTTAATCCCCACAGATTCATTTTGCTTATTTTAATACTAATCTACATTGCGTATTTCACTATTGCTAGTTTTCAAAGACATGATAATTTTTACACGGGTAGGTTTGATTTAGGAAATATGGATCAAACGGTTTGGAACACAAAAAATGGAAATATTTTCAAGCTTACCGACCCTAACGGCACGGAGATTATATCCCGGCTTTCCATTCATGCAGATTTCATTCTTATTTTTATTGCTCCTTTTTACCTGATTTGGGAAGACCCAAAAATGCTCCTTTTTATTCAATCGGCTGTATTGGGACTAGGAGCTATTTTTGTTTATCTTCTTTCAGTAAAAATCTTAAGAGACAAAAACATATCCCTAATATTTTCTCTTGTTTATTTATTGAGCCCCTTTATCCAATATGCAAATCTTTATGACTTCCATGCCGTAACATTTGCCACGACTTTTCTTCTCGGAAGTTTTTATTTTTTAAAAACCGGAAAATATTTATTGTTTATTTTATTCCTTTTCCTAGCCTCACTGACAAAAGAGCAAATTTGGATTATTTCAGCCATTTTTGGCCTATACGCTTTTCTAATTGAGAAAAAGAAATTTCTGGGAATTAGTATTTTCATAATTTCAAGTTTTATTTTTTACTATTTGATTTGGCAAGCAATTCCTCAAATAAGAGGAGGTGACCATTTCGCTCTTTCATATTATTCAGAATTTGGCGAAAGCCCAAGCAGTATAATTAAAAATCTAGTATTTTCACCCTTCAAAACTGCAGGTCTTATTTTTGAGCCAAAAAAAATAGAATATCTTAAAATGCTTTTTTGGCCTACGGGATTTTTGGCATTCCTTTATCCTTTAACTCTTATTTTCGCTGTACCGGACTTATTAATAAATACGTTAAGCAATAATAAACAACTATCCGATATCTACTATCAATACGCATCAGCGATTATTCCTTTTATTTTTATTTCATCTATTTACGGAGTGGATATTCTAAGAAAAATTATTCCGAAACTAACAAATTTTCAAATTATTTTATTCTTGTTATTTACTTCAAGCTCTGCTTCTTATTTATATGGCCCTCTCCCCGGAGCAAAAAACTCCAATTTAGATATGTTCATTAAACCTTATGAAAATAAAAAAGAAGTAAAAAATTTTCTTTCTTCTTTGCCCCCTGATTCAAGCATTGCGGCAACCAATAATCTTGGAGCTCATTTATCACATAGACAAGAGATATTTGTAATACCAAACGGAGTGGAAAAAGCAAATTATGTCCTTTTTTTACTAAATGATTCATATGCTCTTCCCTCACCGATGTCACAATTACAGCTTGTAAAAAATCTCAAAAAAAATCCAAAATACAATCTTATTCTTGAAAAAAATGATTTTGTAGCGTTTGAAAAAATACCTTAGTATTGTAATTTAAGAACAATGAATGTACGATTGAAATATTATGATTAATGTAATTAAAGCAAACGGGGATAAGGTTCCATTTGATGAAGAAAAAGTTATATCTTCAATTAAAAGAGCTGGAATATCAGAAGACTTAATAGATAGAATTCTTGCTCATGTAAAATCGAGAATTTATGAAGGTATACCTACTTCTCAAATCTATAAGCACATAATAGAATTTCTAGAAGTTTCCCATTTTCCTAGCCGTTCAAAATACAGTCTTAAGCAGTCGATTATGGACTTGGGACCAACCGGATTTCCTTTTGAAGATTATGTTTCCGAAATCCTCAAAACAGAAGGATTTAATACGCAAGTTCGACAAATTTTAAATGGGAAATGTGTTACGCATGAAATAGATATTGTTGCAACAAAAGATTCCATGAAAACAATGATTGAATGTAAATTCCATAATAAACCCGGCATAATGTCAAATATTCATGTTTCATTATATACAAAGGCGAGGTTTGATGATGTGAAAGAAAAACACAACTTTTCCAATGTTTGGCTTGTCACAAATACCAAAATAACTTCTGATGGATTAAATTATGCTCACTGTAATGAAATGAAAGTTATAAGCTGGAGCTATCCTGAGGGAGAAAGTCTAAGAGATCTTATCGAAAAATCAAAACTGCATCCTATAACCTCTCTTCATTCAATAAATTTTTCTCAGAAGCAAAAGCTTTTGAAGCAGGGAATAGTGCTTTGCAAAACACTTTGCCAGAATAAAAATTTAATTGATGACCTTGAAATATCGGATGAGAACAAAAGAAAACTCGAAGATGAACTTCACTTCGTTTGCAATCTAAGCTAACTCTAGACTTCATCTTGAGCAAGTTTAGTTCGTTCATATTTATCAGCCATATACCCGTTGGGAACTGTGGTTAATTTTTCTGAATAAAGCAAGAATCCAGTTCTGATTGTATGATCTCCAAATTTATCATTAATCTTGTCAATTATGTTCGTAAGAGATTTTCTCTTAAGCGCTTCCTCAAATAAAGAAAGAGGAACATTATTTTTCTCCTCAAGGCTTCCTACCCAAACCCTAATTTGTCTTATATAAGAAGAGGGGGAATTAAAAATTTGATTGTTTTTTGCTAAAAGCTCCTGAAAAAGAGGCCGAATTTCTCTAACATTGTCAAAATAAAAACTGTAAGTTTTTCTTCCAAAGATATTTATATTTCCTCGAAAATCAAATCCCAAGGTTCTTGCTTTTTTATTAAGCTTTCTCAACTTTATACAAACCTCCTCCCAAAGCTCATAAACGTTTTGAAGCACTTTTCTTTTATTATATTCATTTTGGGGCAGACAATAATTCCTTCCTATTGATTTTACTTCAGGTGTAAGGGTATAAGGAATTACTTCCGATTCATCAATTCCAAAAGCTATATTTTTAAGGAATTGCGTTTTTGCATTTCCAAATTCTGCAAACAGAATCGAGTGAGATATCTTCCGAAGATCAAAAATAGTTTGAACCCCTATTTGATTAAGACGCGCTTTAATTCGTTCTCCAATCCCGCAGATATCTGTAAGCTTTGCCTTTTGATAAATTTTATTTATGTTCTGCGAATTAATTTCAAAGACACCATCCGGCTTATTGATTCCAGATGCCAGCTTGGCCAAAAGTTTATTATGAGAAATTCCAAAAGAGGCAGTAATATATTCTCCGATTTCTTTTCGGATACGTTCTTTAATTTCTTGAACAATAATATTAACATTTTTAAATAAATATGCGGTTTTCGTAACATCTATGAAAACTTCGTCAATTGAGAAAACTTCAACGTATGGAGAATAATCCTTGCAGATGTTTAGAAATTTTTTGCTTATTTTCCAATATTTTGCAAAATCAGCCGGAACAAGGATAAGCTGGGGATAGATTTTAAAAGCATCGTAAGAACGACTCCCGGTTTTTATGCCAAGTTTCTTGGCTTCTCTAGAAGAGGCGATAATGCAGGTTCTGCCGTTTTGAGCCGTAACCCCCATGGGTCTGCCTCGCAATTTAGGATCATATTGCTGCTCGACGCTAGCAAAAAATGAGTCAAAATCAATATGGAGAATAATTCTACTAGTAGAATCCTGAGTTTGTCGAATAGACATAATAAAAAAGTAGAACAAAATACGAAAAAAATCAATACGACAAAGAGAATATTACGATATCAAATTAATTCTAAAAAAAGGATCGAGCTATGAATACAAAAACACAATAAACACCCATAGTTCACCTGGGAGGTGGATTCGTAGCGGCACCTAGGGAATTTTTGTGAATTCTGATTCTTCTCTATAATCCATAACTTGAAAGAGGGGAGTT
>JAWAAV010000018.1:0-8137 GCA_038884935.1 Candidatus Pacearchaeota archaeon | reverse complement strand
TAATTGAGTTTAAGGCTTAAGTGTTTGTAGAATTCACTGATTTAAAAAATTCGATAGCTTGCTTAATATCTCTAATCTCTTCTACTGTTATATTTACTTCTCTTGCTATATTAACTTCTTTTGGAATCCTCTCTAATGTGCAAATTTCACTAGCTCCAAATTTATGACAATATTTTCTTTCTTCATAAAGAATATCTTTTCCTTGTAATAAAGGAACTAGTATTGTCGAAATGTTAAAATTTTTTGAAGCTTGTGCTTTTTCTAAAATATTATCAACTGGCCCTATTGTTCCGTCGTGATTTATTGTTCCAGTAATTGTTACATCTTCCCTTGGTCTTTCTCCATTTAATGCAAAAATTGTTGCTATAGTTATTGCAGCCCCGGCGCTTGGTCCTCCAATAGCAGAAGCATCTGTCTTTATAGAATAAATTAGGTCAAACTCACTTAAATTCTTACCAGAAACATTACCAGCGATTAAACGAGCCATTCTTATGCTATGCTGTGTATCAGCCCAAAATAACAAATTATCAATATTAACAAGAGTCTTACCTGTTCCTTTAACTGCTTCAACAGTCAATAAGACCACTGCACCTTTGCCTTCAGAACTAACTGCTGGCACTTTTATAGAAACAATTGTGGAATCCTCATTTTTAAAAAAAATATGCGGCAAGTTAAATGAAAAAACTTCTTCAGCTTTTGTTACGTTTCCTTTTTCAAAAGGTTTTTTAGGAATAAAAAAGTTAAGCACACCTAAAAAAATCAAGATTATTGAAAGATATAATATTATTTGTTTTGTTTCTTTTTCCATATTGCCACTCGCGAATATAGCTTTTTTGGGTCTATCGCAAATGAGATAAAACCAAAGTTCTTCTCTAAAGTTGATTGTTTTTATCCCTAGCGATTGGCTCGTTATTTTAATTTTTAGGCAAATTGCTAAATGAGCCTGCGCGGATTTGAACCGCGGACCCCTGCCTGTCTAACCTCGACACGGAAAGAGCCGAAGCTCTCTTACCCTCACCTCCTAAGAAGAGAGAGCCTTGTCGAATATCAGAGCAGTGCGCTAACCGGGCTGCGCTACAGGCTCATAAATTTTTTTAGCATTGCAAGTTTATAAAATTAATTAGTTCTCATTCAAAATCCAGTCTCCGTATTTTAAGTCACTGTTAAGTAGTAACAAATAGAAAGGTTTATAAACTCCTGATTCTTATATTTTTTAACTAAATAGTAGTAAAAATATAAAAAATGACATACCAAACATATCCTGTAAAAGAAGTCACACAGAATACATTTGACGAGTTTGCTCAATTTTTGGCTTGCGTAAAAGAAGCTTACGAATGTAGTAGAAGGAACTCGCTAACAAGAGGAAAAATGAAAAAATTTGAAGAAGAAGGGCTTACTGCACTCGGCGCAATGCTCTTAGGTAAATCCGAGGTATAAAAATGAAATATCAATATAATCCAAAAAAAGAAGAATATAGAATTCCGGTTAAATATCCTGGGACAGATTTACAAGAAGCCCTATTCCATGTTGTTTTTCCTAAGATTGTTACAAGCCAAGTTAGAAAATCAAAAAAAAGAACGCCAGAGTATTTAGAGGAAAGAGTTTTAACAATTGTTGATATTTACTTAAATTCTACAGCCGAACGAGAACCAAGATTTAAAAAAATATTAATCAATGCTCTAAAAACTTATATCCAAGAAGTAAATTCAGAAGATAGGCTTCCTTTTTTAGACACTCTTGCAAAATTATTTGGGATTAAAGAGTCTAACTCTCGTAGTATAGAGGGAGAATTAGTCCCAAATGATGAGATATCTAAATTACTAGAAGAACCAGAAGAGCAGGAAATAAGAGAAAGAGGAACTTCTTTAACCACTCTCGGAAAAATGCTTGTTGGAGATTTTATGAATTCCTCGCAAAATTATAATCGAATAAACTAAAATGAAACTTTTGCATATTTCAGATATTCATGGAGATTTAGATAGCCTTAACACTGTCGCAGATTTTGCCAGAAAAAGAAATGATTTGGAAGTTATTGTATGTACTGGCGATTTACTTGGTCAGTGCTTGCCAGAAGAAAAAGTAAGGTTAATGCTACAAGCACACAATGATATTTTAAAAAGAGTGTATATAAACGAAAGACCTATTCAAAATGTTTTTGAATTCAAAGAAGTTTTATCTTTTCTTTTGCAAAGAGGAGACAAAGCTGCAGAAGTTTATAGAGCAATAGAACAAGAATTCGAAAAAAATGCAGAAATACAATATTCAACAATCAGAGAGGTATTAGCAAAATTCCCTCAAAAAGTATTGACAATTCCGGGAAACTGGGATTCACAACAGTATTTTTATCACTTCGAAGAATTTGATATTCATAAAAAAATTCGAGAAGTAGGGGAGGTAGAATTTGGTGGCTATGGTGTAGATTTAGCCACGCCAACTTTCTTGCCTCTAACAAAGATAATACCTTATTCAGAAGACGAATTATATAATTTTTTAGTTGAAAATATTCCAGAGGTAGCAGTTACTCATACGCCTCCACGAGGGATACTAGACCAAACCCTCCAAGGAAATAAAGGTAGTTGGGCAGTACTCGCTTATTTAAGAAACCCGGAAGAATCTTCTAATTTATTTCTTTGCGGCCACTGTCATGAATCCTTTGGTGTAATTAAGCCAAAAGGTTTAAGAACATTGGTTATAAACTCCGGGAATTTAGGAAAGTATAAAGATTGCTCCCATCAAAGAAGTTTTATCGAAATTAATTATGAAAATGGTAAAGAAATTTCAATTCTCCCTTATGAAATTAGACCAGACGGTACAATAAATCTAATAAAACGAGAGCAATAATAAATAATTTTTCTATTACATAAATGTCTATTACGTAAGAAATGTTTTAAAGAAATTGCCTGTAGTGAGGTATCATTTAAATCTCTTCTTTTTTTCAAATTCAAGCTATTAGGCTTTGTTTTATAAGCTCTGCCTTTGTTGATTTTTAGTTGAATGTCAATCTCACTATTTTTGGCTAACCCGACTCTATTAAACAATACCTATTTTATAAGAGTAAGATAAAATCTTTAAATACAAAAGCTCTTATTAGAACGTGCTAAGAAAAAGCAAGGTGAAATAAGATGCAACTCGATGATGAATTAAGAAATAATTTTAAAAAAAGAAAATATTAAAAGTTAGGTTTATCTTAAAATATTATGGACTTATCAGAAAAAGAAACGAGAGAAAGATACATAGATCCTATTTTAAAAAAGGAAGGATGGAGAGATGAATATATAAAAAAAGAAAATAAGATAAATGAAATATGCCAGAATAAATTTCAAAGATTTAGATAAAAAGCAAAAGAAATTAAAAATGATTTTGAGTTCCTCTTTCCACAAGATTTTTCATGGGTTTTTGAAGTTATAAAGTCGAGGAATTACACAAAATATACAAGTAATCTCGAAGCTGAATTAAAGGGTTAGCGCTCATTGCATAAAACCTAAGAAAACTGCTCTCATCCACGTTCAACTTTAAACTTAAGAACCTTTCTTTAATACTATAGAGAGTAAAGTAAAAACATTTAAAAAACCTATCTCAATAGAATTTCTATGAATGCATATGACTATATTAAAAAAAATATAAGAGAAAACCTAAAACAAAAACTAATAGAATGGAGAAAACAAAATTCTATTGTAAAACTTGAAAAGCCAACAGATATTGGTAGAGCAAGAAATCTTGGATATAAAGATAAGAAAGGTTTTGTTGTTGTAAGAGTGAAGATTAAAAGAGGCGGGCGAAAAAGGCCGAGAATAAATAAAGGACGGAAAAGTACAAAACAAACAGTAAGAAAAACTTTAAAGATGAATTATCAATGGGTTGCTGAGCAAAGAGCTGCTAATAAATACAAAAATTTAGAAGTTCTTAATTCTTATAAAATTGGAAAAGACGGCAAACATTATTTTTTCGAAGTGATCATGATTGATCCAGAAGCACCAGAAATAAAAGCAGATCCTAACTTAAACTGGATTTGTAAACCAGCAGATAGAGGCAGAGTTTTTCGAGGATTAACCTCGGCGGCAAAAAAATCACGAGGTTTAAGAAATAAAAGTAGGGAGCTTAAAGTAAGACCGAGCGGGAGAGCCCGTAAAAGGCAAGGAAAGTAAAATCTATAAATTATAAGAATCAACAAAAATTAAATAAATTTCTTTTTACATATACTAACTATGTTTATTAAAATACATAAAGCTTATCGCGAAGTTATTGCGATATGTGACGAAGATTTAATTGGTAAAAAATTCGAAGAAGGAAAAAAAATTTTATATGTTAAAGAAAGTTTCTTTAAAGGAGAAAAAATAGAAGAACTAGAACTTATCAAACAAATGCAAGAATTTGTAAAAAGTGACGCTACTTTTAATATAGTTGGAGAAAAATCAATTAGAGCGGCATTAAAAGCGGGCATAATTAATAAAGAAGGCATTAAAAAAATTAAAGAGATTCCATACGCTTTGGTTTTGCTGTAAAAATGCTAATTGTTATTCTGTAATATCTGCAACAATTGCCTCATTAAGCCTGATAACATCTGTGGTTTTTAATTCAATAAGTTTTGTCCTTTCCCCGCCGCCACCATAAATAGATTCGTATTGTAGCAATTTCTTGTCAAAGATAACTTTCATCCTTACTTTATGGCAAACCATAGGAGTCGCTCCTGGTAAATAACCTGAATAGTTTTCTGCTTCTTCAGATGGCACAAGCCTGATTTTTTTAGCATTGGCTGCTTTTTTGACTTTTGAAAAGCTTAACTTGCTATCTCCAGGAATAATCGCAAGAACTGGTTTTTTATCCTGATCGAGCAAAACCAAAGATTTTGTAACTCTCTTTAATTCTATACCTGTCTTTTCAGCAGCCTCGGCAGTATGTATAGTTTCTGGCTTATCGATAAATTTGTACCAAATTTTTCCCTGCTCTAAATATTCTCTTAATTCCATGATTTCAAATTAAACAAAAACTATATTAAAATATTCTTATAATATTTTCAATCAATCTATATCTTTATAAATCTCTCTTTATTCTATTTAAAAATGCAAAACCAACATTATAGTAAACAACAGAATCAAGACGGAATTCAAGGACCAATAAGAGTCCGGCTTCCAAAAGGAAGGGAGATACTTGGAGTAGTCGAACAGAGGGTTGGAGGTAGTAGAATGATAGTAAAATGCCTTGATGGAAAATCAAGAAATTGTAGAGTTCCAGGAAGATTAAAAAGAGATTTATGGGTAAGGGAGGGGGATGTTGTAATAATAGAACCTTGGGAATTTGAGAATGAAAAAGGCGATATACTTTTTAAGTATAATCCTACTCAAATAGAATGGCTTAAAAAACATGGCTATTTAAAACAAGCAGAATCCGAATTAATCTAAAATTTTATGAAATGCAAATTCTCAATATAAAAACAATAAAAAAAATAGAAGCGAAAAAGTTATTTTTAGAAAAAAAACTTAAAGTTAAAATTGAAATTTCTGGCAAGAAAATAGAAACTTCTGGAGGAGAATACGAAAAGTATATTGCAGAAAAAGTTTTTGAAGCAATAGACAAAAACTTTTCTCTAAACACTGCCTTACTTTTACAAAATGAAGATTATATTTTCGAATCAATTAACATAAAAAATTACACTCGAAAGAAGGATATTTCTACTGTTATAGCAAGAATTCTTGGGAAAAAAGGAAGAACAATTCAATTGATTGGGGAGCTTTCAGAATGTGAATTAACTTTAAGCGATAACACTGTAAGTATAATTGGCCCAACAGAAAAAATAAAAGATGTTGTAAATGCAGTAATAAGTTTAATCCAAGGTTCAAAAACCTCAAAAGTATATGCTTATCTTGAGAAAGCAAGAAGACGTTTACCAGAAACAGACCTCGGACTAAAAATTAAAAAAAAGCAAGAATAAGTTTAAAAATAACTCCTATCTCTTTTAAAATAAGTCCTCGTAGCTCAGCAGGTAGAGCAACTGACTGTTAAAACTCGCCTAAAAAGGCTGTTGAAATCAGTGGGTCCGAGGTTCGAGTCCTCGCGAGGACGTCTTTTACTTTATAATGCGACCTCAGCAATATTTTTATATCCGCTTTTCTTCTTGTTTTTATGAAATTTGACGAAATTATAGAAAAAAGGCACTCTGTAAGAAAATTTTCAAAGAAAAAACCTTCGTGGCGGGATATAACTCTTGCAATAAATTCAGCGCGTTTAGGTCCTCTTGCAGGTAATATTCCAAACCTAAAGTTTATTATAGTTTCAAACGAAAAAACGATTGAAAAATTAGCAGAGGCAGCAAATCAAGATTGGCTTAAACAAGCCTTCTATGTTGTTGTAGTGTGTTCAAAAGACGAAAATCTTGTCTTAAGTTATGGAGAAAGAGGAAAGAAATATGCAAGACAACAATCCGGTGCAGCGATAGAAAATTTTTGGCTTAAACTTGTCGAGCTTGGTTTAGCAACTTGTTGGGTTGGTGCTTTTTATGATACAGATGTAAGAAGAATATTAAAAATTCCGGAAGATGTTGAGATAGAAGCAATGTTTCCAATCGGTTATGAAGAAGCAAAAGAGAAGGGCAAACAAAAACCTAAACCAGAACTTTCAAGTATGGTTTTCTGGGAAAAATGGGATAATAAATATATGATCCCTCCAAAGAAACTCGAGATTTAGTGTCAGTATATTGCGCATAAATTTAACCTTAGTATTTTACTTTTTGCTTAATAAAAAATTGTTTTTTATATAAAAACTTTTTATCAATTTTCTCATAATCTTTAAAAAAATAAAGAAAAACCAGTCCTTAAAGGACTGGCAAAAAACATAATTTTTTGATTTACTTATAAACTTCTATACCTAAATCAGATATCTCTGACTTCAAACTAGTTTCCTCTTCTCGCTTTTTACCTAAAATATACGGACTTTTTACACCAGTCATTATGGTTATAACTCTTACTTTTCCACTAAAATCCTTGTTTATTCTTGCTCCAATGATTACTGTTGCTTCAGGGCTTAAATTTTCTGTTACAAGTTTTCCTACATTATTAAACTCTTCAAGTTTTAAATCTGCTCCGCCAGTTACATGTACTAAAGCTCCTGTTGCTCCTCTGTAATCTACATCAAGTAAAGGATGACTTAACGCTTGTCTGACAGCCTCTGAAACCCTGTCTGTAGTATCGCTCTCTCCTATGCCAATGACAGCGACGTCTCCATTTTTCATAATAGCAGAGACATCCGCATAATCAAGGTTAATCAATGAAGGCAAGGTAATTGTTTCCACAATTCCTTTGATCATTGTACTAACCAGTTCATTGGCAACAGCAAAAGCTTGTTCTATAGGCAAGTTCCCTGCAATATCAACAAGTTTATTGTTGTCAATTACAATCACTGTATCAGTATTTTCTCTTAATTCATTAAGCCCAAATTCTGCCTTGTCGATTCTTGCTTTTTCACATTCAAAAGGCATTGTAACCACTCCAATAACAACCGCTCCAGCTTCTTTTGCTATTTGTGCTACTACTGGCATCGCACCTGTCCCAGTTCCGCCGCCCTCGCCACCTACAACAAAAACCATATCCGCTCCACCAACAGCTTTTTTTATTTCAGAAAGTGTTTCTTTCGCTGCTTCTTTTCCTTTTTGTGGATAGCCCCCGCATCCTAACCCTCTCGTTAACTCTTTACCAATAAGAATTTTCTCATCCGCTTTTGTTATGCTTAAATGCAGGGCGTCTGTGTTTAATGCATAAATTCCTGCTCCGTTAATACCTTTATTAAAAAGCCAAGTTACTGTGTTGCATCCGCCGCCGCCAACTCCAAAAACTTTAATATTGGCTTTTCCGGCTTTTAATTCATCAAAATTGATACTGTGTGTTGCTGCGTTTTCTATTGCTTCTTTTGCAAAATCTAACACCATACTTTAACCTCCTTTTCTGTTTTTATTTTATTAGCGAAAGCTTTATATACTTGCTTTCACTACTATATTTAATAAATTTCCAAATACTTTGGAAAGAATTCACCTCAAATTGCCGAATTTATTTGTTGCCGCAAATAAATTCAAAATACCTAATTCTTTTTTGTTTAAATTTTGTTGTAAAATTGTATATACTGCTTTTGTAAATATTTATTAAAGCGT
>JAWAAV010000017.1:0-8619 GCA_038884935.1 Candidatus Pacearchaeota archaeon | reverse complement strand
ACAGAGAAAGTTTCTGAAATTGAGAGACAAAAAGTTGTTTTAACTGAACCCCAAATTTCTGCAGTAGAAAGCTATATTAAAGATATTGAAACAAAGTTAGTAGAAGCAAAAGCAGCTTATACAGAAAAAGACTATGAAAAAGTTTTAGAAATTTTGAAACCTGTTGGTAACTTCGGAAGGCAAGTTAGTGTTGCTGTAAGACTAAAGAATCTGGAAAGAATCGAGAAACTAAAAGAACAAAGAACAAAAACTTTGGAAAGACTTGAAAAAGTTAAAGAAAAACTTGAACAAAGAAGAGAAAAAATTTTAAGTAGAGTTCAAGAAAGAGTAAAAAACAATATAAAAACTATAGAAAAAGAAGAAAATAAAAGTGAAGATCAAATAGTTACTGGAAGAAATGTAGTTCCTAGAAGTCAAGGAAGAAGTCGTTAGTTTTTTCTTTTTATTTTTAATTTTTTTACTAAGAATCAAAAAACCATAAGTTTTAAAAGAATATTTACATTAAATAAAAATAGCGGGGTAGAGCAGCCTGGAGTGCTCGCAGGGCCCATAAAATTAAGATTTATTTGAGTTTAATTTGCTCAAAAATCTGTGATTTTGGACACCCTGAGGTCGTGTGGTTCAAATCCCACCCCCGCTATTTTTGTTTGAGGAGTAACTATGTCAGGGCCTGGTGAAGGAAAAATATTTTTAGGAAAAGCTAATGTTTATTTGCATGAAAAAGGTAAAAGTCTCGCGAGAGTTACACATATAGATATAGAACTCGACAAGCTTAATGACATTATAAAAGATAAAGAAGCAACATATTGTGCCGGTAAAGAAGGAGGAGTTTTTATTGGTTTAAAAAAAGAAATGTTAGTAAGGGTTGAAAAATTAATAAGGAGTAAAACCTCTTGATAAAAATAAGTTTGATATTTAAATAGGATTAGCAAGTTTGATTAGTAATAAATTAGTTACATTTTTAACGAAAAAGCTATATTTTGAGTATTGTGGATTTTAAAAAATCAAAGGGTAAAGATTTTTAAAAAGCATTAACTAAACATAGTTTAGCCCACGTGGCCCAATGGTACGGCGCGGGTTTGCTAAGGCTCACTCTCTTTTAGAAAAAGAGAGTTTCCCTGGAAATCAGAGAAAACTATTTTAGCTCTGATACAGTAAACAACCCGTTTCCGCAAGGATATCCAGGTTCGATTCCTGGCGTGGGCGTCCTTATTTTATGATTTTAGAGAAGCTTTAAAAAATTTTATTCTATTTTTCTATAGATAGTATTCGTAATATAAGTTTTAATTTATTTGATAGTTATATTTTTTAAAATAATTCTACAAAAAAGAATTTCCTAATAAAATTGTAATTTAATGTTTTCTAGTTATAAAATAATAAACTAATATAACCAATACGAGCGCAATCCACAACCAATTAAAACCAATTGACTGGTCAAAAAGAATGACAGATTTAGAATAGGTAATTTGATAATTTAGAGGGATTATCTTTGCAAAGTATTGGACAAGTAAAGGCATAGTTTGTACTGGATAGAAAATGCCTGAAAGAAGCATAAAAGGAAATGAAACAATAAACGAAAAGAGTATTGCAACGCCTTCATTATCTGAAACTAGGCCAATAAGCATTCCAAGGAGAGTGTTTGTTATAGAAATAAATGCAAGAAGATTCAAGATCTTTAGAAATGAGAGGTTATAAGACGAACCATAAAGAAGAAACAAAATATAGATTATCATAAAATTTATTAAAGTAATCACAAAAAAGAACACTAATTTCGCAAAAATATAAATAATTGGTGATGTTGACGATTTTACTCTTACTAAAAAGTTTGTTTTTTTATCATAAATAAAAGAAGAAGAAGACAGCATTAAGACAATAAAAAGAGCAATTATTGGGAAAATAAATGCAAAACCCGCATCTTTTGTTTTTTCTGTATAAATTGGCTTATGTTCGGTCCAAACCGGATTTAATATGAATTCTGTTTCGATTTCTTCTATTTTTTTCAAGTCAGAGTCTATCTTTTGTATTCGGGACTGTGCAGTTTTATAATCCTCTGTAAGTTCGAGCATAAAGTCTACGCCTGTTCTTATGGCAGATACTCTTGCTTTAAGTTCTGTATTTAATGCATTTAGAATCGACCTTTCGTAAGGCTCCATTGAAACATCAACTTTCCAGCTTATAAAATTCGCAAAAGCTATATCTGTATTGTCATAATACATAATAATTTTTACTTGCTTTAAATTGAGAAGATTTTGTGAGAAGCCTTTTGGAATTTCTAAACCAAGTGAAATTTGTTTAGACTTTATCTGTGAAAGTAAATTTTGAGTACAGTTTTCTATAGGAAGAAAAATTGTGTTGAATCCTTTTAAATCAGAAACTGCTTGTCTTGAATAACTTGTTTGATCATTATCACAAACTCCTACTTTTATATTTGCTGGTGAAGGATTTAAGAAAAAAATAAAAATAAGCCCTATAAGTAAAGGAATTAATATTAAAAGATAGAGATATTTTTTTCTTTTTACCATTAAAAGAAAATCTTTTTTCAAATAACTGTAAAATTTTCTTGAAATTGATAGAATGGAGTTTATTGGGTTTATCATTTTTATTTAAGCTTTTAAGAAAATTTCATCAAGATTAGGCTCTCTTAATCCAGTAATTTCGTAGTGTAAACTAAGTTTATCAAATAACCTAACTAAAATATCTCTTGTAACTTGGCTTCTAAGTGCAAACATTAAATATCTTTCGTAACGATCAAGAATTTTAATGTCTTTAAAGTCACAAAATTTTTTAAGTTTAATAAAATTTTCGGCAGAAAGTCTTGAAAATCTTACTTCAAAAACAAATTTTATTTGAAGTTTTTCTTTTAACGATTCGAGAGTGCCATTAAAAAAAATTTTTCCGTTTTTTAGTATTACAAGTCTATCAGCGTGTTCTTGAGTTTCCGTTAATAAATGAGAAGTTAAAATAACAGAGTGTCCTTTCTTTTTTAAAGATTCTAGGAAATGCCATAATAATCTTCTATTTAAAAAATCAAGACCTACAAAAGGCTCATCAAGAATTACGACTTTTGGATCGTGTAGAAGAGAGAGAATTATATTTAGTCTTACTTTTTGTCCTCCTGATAATTCTGTAGGTTTTTTTGCAAGACTTTCTTCAAATCTTAAGAGTTTCATTAATTCATAAGCTTTTTTTATTGCATTATTTTCTGATATACCAAGATTTAAGCCAATAATTTTAATATTGTCAAGAATAGAAAGGTCAGGAATTATCGAGAGTTCTTGGGGAACAAAACCAATCGCATGTTTTTCTAATACTTTTGGTTTACCAAAAATTCGAATTCTCCCGCCATATCTTTGAGCAATAATTCCTGCAACAAGTTTTAAAAAAGTAGACTTTCCGCTACCTGATTCTCCGATTATTGCAGTAATTGTTCCTTCACGAATGTTTAAAGTAACATCTTTTAAAACTTCTTTTTCACTATATGCAAATCTAACAGCTTCTGCTACAAGTGGCAATTTTTTTTCTCCTCTTTTAAAAAAATCCCAAAAGCTCATCTTTACTTCTTTTTAAGTTTTGAGAATTTATAAATATTTATAAATCTTAATTTTTATTATTAAATATGAAAGTTTCTGAAATTATGCATGAGGTAGAAGTAATAAGTCCAAAAATATCATTAAGAGAAGCCGCAGTAATTATGTCAGAAAAAGAGATAGGGAGCCTTGTTGTAATCGAAGAAGAAAAAATTGTAGGGATTATCACAGAAAGGGACATTCTTAAGAATATTGGAAAATTGGGAGAAAAAGTTGAAAAAATAATGAGTAAAAATGTTTTAACTATAGAAGAAGATAAAAATATAGATAAAGCAATAGAAATTATGAGGGAAAATAAAATAAAAAGACTTCCTGTAACGAGAGACAGAAAGCTTGTAGGAATAGTTACTGTAACCGATATTCTTGCAAATTCTGAAGAGATTAACGAAGAGTTTCTTTTTGATTAATGCAATTCTTTAGTTAGGGTTGATATTATCATAATAAAAATATAACTCATATATACAATAAAATTTTTTAGAATTATTTTTATAAGTTATATAAAGAAGGATTTATTTAAAAACTTCTTTTTAGCAAATTTTATTTTAATTTATAAATTTCGATATTCTAATTTTTTAGAAACTTTTAAAATTTTTATTTTATTTGGCTGGTTTTTATAATTTGCATTGCATGTTTTTCTAAAACTTTTAAAATTTTTTTTCTCTGTTCTGCTTTACCAAGCCCCTTCCAGTCCAAAATTGCAACTCTCGGTTTTTCTATAGTTTTTTCGATTGCTTCTTTCAACATTGTTTCTGTTAAAGGTAAGGCATATTCTGGAATAATATGGCCTAATGCATAACCTGATCCATTTTGGACTTTATTAAAATTCGGACAATAGTGAGGGCCGCCTATACCTACCGCAGCAGTGTATTTATAACCATTGGCTTTATCAAAACTTTCGATTGCTTCTTTTATTGTTTCTGCTATAATCTTTCCAGCCTTTTCGTCTATCCATTCTTGTTCTGTCGAACCTATTTCGATAAAACAACAGGGCTTTTCTAAATAAGGGCCGTGATGAGTGACTTCTAAAGAAACAAGATAACCAGAATCTTTTGCTTTTTCGTTTAATATCTTAAAAATGTGTTTAAGAAAAAACGCTGAAGTCGGGCAAACTTTTTCAGGGTTGCCACCGAAGTCTGCATTATGCCAATTGCCTGGAGCATGAATTGTTAAAGATTTAAATTCTTTTTCGGATTTGTGCATGGAAACAAAAATGTAAAAATCTCCTGGAATTTGTTTATCAATATTTTCTGAATAAATACTATGATGTTCTAAAAGTTGAACATCTATATGGAGATTACTTAATTCTTTTGCTATGTTTAGTGCTGCGAGGTCTTTTTTACTTGCGAGAATTTTGAAGTTCATCTTTCAATTTCTTTACCATTTATTACAAGTGTTGAAGGTTTTCCGTTCAATCTGCCAACATCTATAACAAAATCTACTTTTTGCAATATTTTTGAATCTATTTCTGAAATCTCGTTTGCCGGATTTTCTCCAGATATATCGACAGAAGTTGTTATAAACGGAACATTTGATTCTTGAATTTTCTTGCAGAAAGGACAATTAGGAATTCTTACGCCGAGAGTTTCTGAAGAAATATGTGAAAGAAATTTCTGGTTTTTCTTTTTTAGTATTAAGGTAAACGGGCCTGGCAAGTATTTTTTTAAATCTATATCGACAATACAATGTTCTCTTATCCAATCAATTGACGGAGCGATTATTGAAAGAGGCTTTTCTTTACTGCAGCCCTTAATATCTCTTATTTTTTCTACTGATTCCTTATTTAAAGCATTACAACCTAAACCATAAATAGTGTCTGTCGGGTAAATAAAAATTTTTCCAGCTAAAATCTCTTTTATTAAATTTTTAGGCATTTTTATAACCCTTAAAAATAATGGTTAATTAAAAAGATTATGCTTAAATTAATACTTATATCCTTTGTTTTGTTAACCTCTATCCCGGTAGGGTTGTTAATTGCATGGCTAACGCAAGAGGAACTTAATGCAGGTAAGAAGTGGTTTAAAATTATTGGTTCGGCAGGAATTTTGGGCATTATAATTAGTTTTGTTCTTCGTCAGTATGTTCTTACTCTTACATTTGCCTATATTGCTATTGTAGCCGGAATTTCTTTTATAAAAGCGTCTCAGAGGTTTTTAATGTAACTTTATAGTAGTTACAAATAGAAAGATTTATATATGGTTTTAAACTTAGATTTTTATGGCTATCAATTTAAATTTAATAGAAAAAATTCTCTTAGTGATAATCATCTTTTTATTAGGATTCTTTGTTTCAACATTAGTTCAAAATTATGGCTTAGAAATAGAGTTTCCAAGAGGGCTTTTTCATTCTGCTTCAATCAGCATTCCTACTGATAGAATTAACGAAAGTGATATTGAAATTTATCCTGACAAAATTGTTATTAAAATAGAAAATCCGAGCATTTCTGAATATGCTGACACAAACAGTATGCTTCCTATAATAGACAAAGGAGCAAATGGAATAAGAATTCAGCCAAAATCAGAAGAAGACATTAAGGTAGGAGATATTATAAGCTTCGACTCTGAATATGGATTGATTGTGCATAGGGTTGTTGAAATTGGGGAAGATGAAGAAGGAAAGTATTTTATAACAAAAGGAGATAATAATTTATTTTCTGACGGCAAAGTAAGGTTTGAACAGGTAAAGTACATTACTGTTGGTATAATTTATTGAGTTAAGAAAACTGGAACAAGAAAGATCTAATTAGGAATTGGTATTTTAGCATTGAATTCAAATACTATGATTGTAGGTAAGTAAGACGCAAATAATGTTGCAAGCTTTGTTAGGTATATAAGATGAAAATCGAAATAAAGCAAATTTGCTGAGTAGTATTAGGTGAAAAAGTTGTTAATAATCTCTTTGGATTCAAAATTAAGAAGCAAAAAATATATAAATATACAATCTTATAAAATTTTATAAGATCAATTAACGATGAAAAAAATGATGAAAAAGAGTTTGATTGTGTTTTCCTTATTGTTTATGTTTGGACTTATGAATTTTGTTTCTGCTGCAGAAACTACAATTCGAGTTTTAGATTGTTTTACAAAAGAGCCGGTTGTTAATCAAGAAATTGAATTTGTTCCTGTTACTGTTATAAGTGATAATACTTTTGAATATCATTATGAAAAAAGAGAATAATTATTCCTTACAAATAACTCAGGCGAAGTGTATTTTAAGATTCCTGATGACAAAGCATTTACGTTTAATATTTTAGTTTACCATAAAACACTTTCTGATGAGGGAGAATTACAAACAACTATAGAAAGAATATCTCCAGGAGGAATAATAAAAGCAAACGAATCAAAAAAATATTATACTACATGTATTCCCCGTGAGTTTCAAATAAAGCTAAAAATAAAGACAAATTTTAATTTTCTTTTTTCTTGGATAAGAATCTTTAAAGCAGGGGCTTTAGGAACGCCAGGCGCTGTAAGTTGCAGACTATCTAGAGGAATTGATGGATTAAGAGGTTATAGTAAAGAAATTCCTTTAGGGATATTCTATGAAGACTATGAACTCCGAAACTCAGATTTTATGCCTGCAGATGTTCAGACTTTTTATGAAAAAGGAACAGAAGGAAAATGTTTTGTATACGGTTTAGATTTGATAAGAGGTGTTGGAGGAATCAAAGAAATTGATCTAAGATCTTTATCTCCAAATGAAATAAATGAAGTAGAATTAAATTTGGATAAAGATGAAGATTCAATGAAAAATTCCTTACGTGAAATTTTTAGGGCAATAACCATAAATAATCCTTCTGAAGAGACTATAGAAATATTGATTGGAAAGATATATGGGCTTTTTCCTTAACTTAAAATAATTATTAATTTTGTTGATGTTTCTAAATAAGTAGATGTAAAGAAGCTAAACTAACACTATAAAAATAAATTTTTCTCTATTTAAGTAAAGGTAAAAGAGATAAAATAAACAGAATGATTAGTTTTCTGATAGGTATAAAATAGTAAGAAGTAAAAGCTTAAAAACCCTTATTTCTAAGACTTGTATAAATTAATCAGGTGCAAAACCTTGTAAGAGGAAGTAGCGTTTACCCCTGAACTTTTTATATTTTGTTAAAACAAAATAAAATGCCAAAAAAGAAAAAATCTGAAACTAAAAAGGCTGAAATAAAAGTCGAAAAGGAAGAGAAACCAGCTGAAGCTAAAAAAGAAGCAAAAAAAATAAGCAAAGCAGAACTTATAGAAAGAGCAAAGAAGCTAGCAGAAGGAGTAGAAGAGAAAAAAGTAGACTTAAAAGAAAAGCTTATAGAGGGGAGGAAAAAAGTTACGTTTGTTCCGCTTGAGGATTATGTTAAATATCAGGTTTGCATGGGTACAAAGATTATTTTGCCAGGGATGAGACGATATGTTTATAAGAGAAGGGCAGATGGAATTGCTGTAATTAACACTAACCTTATAGACGAAAAATTAAAAGAAGCTGCCGAATTTCTATCGAAATATAATCCCGAACAATTTATTGTTGTATGTAAAAGAAATGTTGGTTGGAAAGCCGTGGAATTATTTGGAAAGCTAACTGGAGCAAGAGTGTTTACAAAAAAATATCCTGCAGGAATTATAACAAACATCACTTTACCAAATTTTTTTGAGCCGGACATGGTATTTATATGCGATCCGTGGATGGATAAAAATGCTTTGAACGATGCAATAACAACAAAAAAGAAAGTTCTTGCGTTAGTTGACACAAACAATTATGTCTTCGGAATAGATCAGCTAGTGCCTTGCAATAATAAAAGCAATAAAAGTATCGGGTTTTTGCTTTATACACTCGCTAAAGAATATTTGAAAGCGAAAGGGATTCAAAAAGAGCTTCCTCCTCTGGAAGAATGGATAGGCGAGAAAGTGTAATAAAATTAGAGTCATAAAAATATAGATTTAATTAATCGTTTTAATTATTAATTAATCTTTATACCTAAAATTTACTGTGGATAAATCTAAAAAAGCCTATTAATACTAACTGCTTTTCAATCGATGGATAATAA
>JAWAAV010000016.1:0-8928 GCA_038884935.1 Candidatus Pacearchaeota archaeon | reverse complement strand
AGAATTTTTATTAAATTATTTAATTTTAATACAGAAAAAATTGTAGACTGTTAGATTTAGCCGAATATAAAAATATAAGAAATTTGTGGTATTAGATATTTAAACCCTTGAAGAGGCAGGTTCAGCAGATTAAGTAGTTGCCGAAGCGCCTCTTCTGGGCAAAAAGAGGTGATATTATATCTTATACTTTAGACTTTATAAATCTTTCGATTAGTTACTATTTTAAAATGACATCATATTTAGTTATAGAGGTTATAAGATTTAAAAGTATAAGAGCTAATTTAAAATATGCCTAATGAAGTAGAAAAAATAAATCAAGAACAGATTTTTAACCTCATTACTGGAAAAGAGGTAAGTTGGCAAGCTATTATTTATGATTTAATTAATACAGAACAACTAAATCCTTGGGACATAGACCTTATTTTACTTGCAAATAAATATATCGAGAAAGTAAGAGAAATGGAAGAAGCAAATTTTCTTGTTTCTGGTAAAGTTTTGCTTGCCGCTTCTTTTTTACTTAGGCTTAAAGCAGAAATTCTTTTAGAAAAAGAGATAAGAAGTCTTGACGAAATTTTATTCGGAAATAAAGAAAAGGAAAACAAACCGCTTGAAAAAATTGAAATAGATTATTCTGAAATTCCAGAAATATATCCAAAAACTCCTTTGCCAAGGTTGAAGAAAGTAAGTCTCCAAGAATTAATGGTTGCATTAAACAAAGCGATTTCTACTGAAAATAGAAGAATAAAAAGAGAAGTTTTAAAAATACAGGTGGAAAAACAGACCGACTTTGTTTTGCCAAAAACAAAAATAAATATAAAAAGCAAAATTAAAAATCTCTTTAATAAAATATTATGTTTAGTAAAAACAAGAGAGAAAGTAAGTTATAAAGAAATTGCTGGAGAAAAGAAAGAAGATAAAATTTCATGTTTTTTGCCTGTTTTGCATCTTGACACTCAGAAAAAAATATATTTAGAGCAAGAAAAACATTTTGAAGATATCTGGATATGGCTTTTTGAACATTATAAAGGCAAAAAAATTGCTGTTCAAGATAATGAAACAGCACTCGCCGATTTTTTCAAACTTGTTGAAAAATAAAAACAAGAATTAAAACTATCCAAAATAACTTTTCAGTAGTAGTAACATTAACAAACGCTTTACATTTAAAAAATATTTTTCGGCGTTTTTTAAACTTCTTTCAAAATCAAAATTTTACATAATATATCAAAGAATAACAAAGTTATATAATTTTCTTTATTATTTAAAAGTATTAAATAAATGCTTTCCTAATATTTCTTATAATAAATTTATTTTCAAAGTTGACAGAATTTTGAGAGTTTAATTGTACAACAAAATTAAATCGACTTTGTGTTTTTAAATCAGCCCTATGCAAAGCAAAATATGATGCATGGAACGATTTTGGATCAAATTCTACTGACACTAATGACAAGTCTATTTCGTCTGCGATTAATACTCTTTCTTTCTCATTTCTTATACTCACAAAAAATTTATTAAGCATTTTGATATGTTCTTCCATTAATCTTTGGTAATTTTCTTCATCATAATTATCTCTTGCTTCCAAGGCTCTTTCTAGATAAAAAGACAAATCAACATAACAGACTTTATCCCTTAAATCTAAGTCTCTTTTGTTTAATTTTATGTAACTTCCTGATGTACTTCTTCTAAGCTGATTAATCAAGGATTTTTCTCCTTCTTCTACAACACTATCTGCAATTATTAAACTATTTCCAATTTCTTTATGTCTTTCTGCTATTTTTTTTAATAAACTTGTTTTCCCGCTTCTTCTGTGACCTATTATAAGCCATGCATTTTCAAAAAAATACCCTAAATCGTCCATTTTTCTTTTAAATAGTTCATGATTTTATTAAAGTCACAAAATGTGGTTTTATCCTCTTTGTTCATAAATAAAGCATCCATTCCTATACTTTTTGCTGGCAAAATATCTGCTTCTATTTCGTTTCCTATAAATATGCATTCTTCAGGTTTAAGATTAAGTAATTTTAGAGTTTCTTTAAGCTGTACTGGATTTGGTTTGCTTATATTACAGAATACACTTTTAAAATATTTTAAGATACTTGCCTTTCTTAAAACATTTTTTACAATACTCTCTGATTCCATTGTATAAACATATAATTCAAATTTTTGTGATATACTTTTAACAAAAAGAACTGCATTTTCATCGACTTCTTTATATTTGACAACTTTTTTATTGAATAATTTGACAGCCATTGAAAGTATTTTTTCATCCGAAATTTTCGTAAATCTTTTAATTGTTTCCTTGATAATAAAGTCATAATCCCAAGAAGGGTTTTCTTTATCTATTTTGTTTAAAAGATTAAACATTTCCCTTACATTTTCTTCATTTTTGTTTAGATAAGTTAAACAATCTTTTAAAGCCTTAATTATTTCTAAAGGTTCAGTATCGAGAACCCCATTAAAATCAAAGAAGACTGCCTTTCTCATTTTCTGATTCTATCCATTTTTTTATAATAAATTGAAAAATTTTTTTCCGTGCGAAACACATCGGATCTTCTCGAAAAATAGAACCAAAATAACCATATGAAGCATAAGCACAAGGGCCGCACATAGAATGAAATATACAATTTTTACAAGCAGGAATCTTAGTAAAATCTCTATCGGCAATTATCTTATATTTTTTTGATTTTATTATTTCATTTAAACTTTTTTTCAAAATATTTCCTAAGATAAAATTTTTGCATGATTTGAATCCATTACACGGAAAAACACTTCCATCCGGATTTATTGAAACAATCTCGTGTGCCATACCACATGGAGATCTTAAACAAATATAATCTCGAATAGGGGTGAGGGTATTTTCTTCATATATATGAATTAAATAGTTTTTTGCTGCTAATTTTTTGCTTAAATGATATGATTTCTTAAAAAAGCGATACCAATCTTCAGAAGATATTTGTATATTTTTGTTTTCTTTTGCTCTACTTAATGGATTAACAGGAAGGGGTTTAAAAGAAATCTTATTCTTACTAAAGAATTTTACTATTTTATCAGGATATTTCACATTATGTTTTCCAATAACTACGACAGAACCCATATTAGACAAATCTATACCGTGTTTTTTCAATATTTTAATACCTCTCCAGACATCTTTAAATGAACCAGAACCATCCGGATATTTTCTTGCTTTATCATGTAATTCTTTTGGACCATCTATACTTACTCCCACACTTATATTGTTCTTTTTTATAAATTCTGCTATTTCATCATCTATTAATGTCCCATTTGTTTCTATCTTAAAATTAAACTTTTTTCCCCGGGGACAAATTCTTTTAGCATAATTTACTGTAAATTTAATTAACTCTTTATTCAGTAAAGGCTCTCCACCCTGAAAGTCTATAGAAAGAATGCTATAAGGAGATTTTATAAGCTCTTGCACGACTTTTTTTGCTGTTTTTCTTGTCATATACTCTTTTTTTTCGGGACCAGAATCTGCAAAACAATATTCGCATTTAAGATTACAGGCAGTAGTAACATTCATAATTATAGAATTTGGGAATTCTTGAGGTTTATCAAACTCGTATTCAACTTCATCACCATCTATTTTTGATATTATTTTTCTCTTAAAAAGAAATTCAATTTTTGTGTAAGGTAATTTGTCATTTTTGAATTCAGAAATTTCTTTTTTGTTAACAACAACCCAAGATCCTGAAGTCTTATTAAGTAATATATAAAATTTTTTATTGCAAATTATGAATGGCAATATAACTATATCTTTCAAAAAAGCGTTACTAAATTTAAATCTTAACCAAGGACTTTCCATTCAATCTTTATGGGAGTGATTACCACACCCTTCAAACCCGTAATAACTCCATTTCAAAGAAATTTTTTCTTTATTTTTAGAGATTCTCGTTTTCGCTTGATTGTTTTTGTTTATATCAAATTTCATATTATTGAGAGTAATTGTTTATTAATAAATTTTTCGATGTTTTCCGTTTTTTATCTTATTTGTGTTTACTAACTAAACTTTAATCCTCTTTTTTGTCTCTTGTTTCATTCTTTTTTAAAATAAGAGAGTTTTTTATAGTTTGTGGTTGTAAAAGTTTTAGTTCAACTTTTCTTTTATTATAGAGTTTTCGCATATACTCCACTCTTTTTTTGTATCTTTTTCTATAAGTTTCATAGGAACTATTTCAACTTCTCCAATGCTACAAGTAGAAGAGATACTTATCTCTCTCGTTTTTGAAGAATTTAAAGGGTACAAAAATATTAATTTTTCTCCTTGTTTTGTACATTCATTGCTATTCTCAACGCATCCTATTCCTGATATTGCGCATATTTTTCCACTAGCATCTTTTAGTCTAAAAGAAAATCCATTTATCGCAAATAGCCCTCGATTTGTAATATTAATATGTGCTACTTTACCCTCGCTTTCTTTGAAATAACTTGCTATTTCAATTGAAACTCCGTCAGGACATTTTTCTTCTATTTTTGGTATGCTCTTTCTTAACCAGCTATAAACAAGACCACTCATAGAAACAGCAAAAACCAATAATAGGGCATAAGCAATTATTTCACTAACCCCTTTTTTATTTTTTCTAATTGGTTTAATATCTGACATTTTTTTCATATCTTTTTAAGAAAAACCTTATTAATAAACTTTTTCTAACGTGCAGACTCAGAAGTTTGCTCGATGAAAAAATGCCAGTTTCTTTTAATCCTTCTCGGTCTCGCACCCCTGCAAGCACCTGCTCTGTTACTTAGGGCTGCTCCGGTCAAGGCCTGACCCGTTTCGTAATAGAGAGATCAAGCAGGACGAAACCTCAACGTTAGATTAAAAGGCTTAACATCTTTCATCTCACTCGCCCCCTTGCGGCCTGCCATAAAGCCCGTTTGCAAACTGCGGAGGGCTAACCCGCAAGCCTAGTCTGCACAGATTCTTTAAGAATTAAGAGTTTTTAATCCTTTTTCCTTATCTTTAAAATCCGAAACAACTCCGATACTTAAACATACTCCTATATTTCCATAACAGGCTTGTTTTTGACATTTGGGTTCTTATACTCAATTCTTGATTTGATTTTGCAAGATTAATCACCTCACACAGGTTATTTGTAGTTAAATAATTTAAATAATTCGAAGGAATCCAAAAAACAATATCAGGATTTTCAATAATTCCTTCTTCGACCTTTCCTTTCTTTATAATATATGACTTTTCCCATATAATTTCTCCAATAGAGTTGTATCTATAAAATCTTAACAGTAAGATTGCATTTTGTGGTAAGTTCTTTATCATTTCGTTATTTTGCATCATTTTTTCTATTGTAGAATAAGTAATCTGATTTGTTTGTGAGCTATTTTTTCTAGAATCTGACCAAATATTTTGAGAGGTATAGGTAGCATAATTGGAAATGGTGGAGGGAGAAGCAGCAGTTGTCTGTTTTTTTCCACTCCAAAAAAAGTAACTAGAAATACCTTTTTCGTTTTGAATTAGAACAAAAACAACAACTATAATACTTATTACTAAAAACACTATCAAACACTTAGTTTTCATTTTTGATATCGATTATGCGGGAGGAAGGATTCGAACCTTCGCAGGCACTAAGCCACAGGATTTCTCCTCCTTTTTTTCTCGGAGGACCTTAAGTTTGGCATTCAGAATAAAAATTCTGAGTCCTGCCCGTTTGGCCTCTCCGGCACTCCCGCTGAGCGAGTTCACGAGACAATTTTTCTCGTTAATATAACGAGTGGGCTCGCGAACAAGAGCGAGTTCACGAGACAATTTTTCTCGTTAATATAACGAGTGGGCTCGCGAACTATAAAAATACAACTTACTCAAACTTAAAAAGATATCGTTATATCCTTACTAATTTAGTTTCTTTCATGAACTTTGCCTTTTATTGTCTTTTCTTTCTCGAACTTATGCTTTATTCTAATGTGTTCTTCTAAATTCTTGACATATTTATGGCAATAAGGACATTTCCTTTCTATGTGGGTTAGGATAAATTTTCTTAGCTTTGTTCTTCTCTTCTTTGTTCTTTTGTCTTTTTATGTCCTTTTATTTACACTATTTTTACTTTTTTTATAAAATCTTCTTTCTTTTTTATTTTTTTAAGCCTCCAGCCGGGCTTGAACCGGCGACCCTCTGCTTACGAAGCAGATGCTCTGCCAACTGAGCTATGGAGGCTATATTTACTTCTATAGATAATAATAAATACTTTTTCATTCTAATAAAAACATGCAATTAATTAAAAAAATCCAAAAATTAAAACAAGGCAAAATTAGAAAAATCATACATAATCGCATAAAAGAATTTGAGAAAATAGGGAAGAGCTCAACAGAAAGAATTTTTCAAGAGTTGTGTTTCTGTATTCTTACTGCAAATTTTAATGCAGAAAAAAGTATTAATATTCAAAATATACTTGGTGATAAATTTTTAGAATTAACACAAGAAAAGCTTAGGAAAAAGCTTAAAGAGCTCGGATATAGATTTCCAAACACACGAGCAAGTTATATTGTAGAAGCAAGGAATATCAAAGATAAACTGAAGGAAATTCTTTCAAAAAGCGAGACTGAGGCAAGAGAATTTTTAGTGGAAAATGTTAAAGGTTTTGGCTATAAAGAAGCGAGCCATTTTCTTAGAAATGTTGGCAAGAAAAATCTTGCGATAATAGATTTTCATATTATTGATATTCTTACGGAGAGGGGTGTAATAAAAAATCCTAAAACAAAATCTCTTACGAAATCTACTTACCTTGAAATAGAAAACACTCTTCGCCAGCTTGCAGAAAAACTTAATTTAAGTCTAGCAGAACTTGATTTATATTTATGGTATTTGGAAACCGGCAAGATTTTGAAATAAATTTATAAACAGTATCAAAGTTAGATTAACATGTTTAACTTTATATTCACACCATTAGCTGTCTTATTAATAATTTGGGAAGTCATATGGAAAGGCATATCGTTATGGAAATGTGGGAGAAATAATCAGTTAGTTTGGTTTGTGCTTATTCTTTTACTTAATACATTAGGAATTTTACCTATAATATATCTTTTGTTTTTTCAAAGAAATAAAAGCTTAAGAAAAAATAAATGAAAACTAATATTTAAAAAATAAACTTTCTTAATTTAATAATGGCGGAAGTACATGAATTACAAAAAAAGGTGTTAAGTCTTCAAAATTCTGACGAAATTAATTCTATCTTCGCTAGAATGATCTCCGGGAAAGAGGATTATAAGACAATAATAGAAATGAAAAAAGAACCTCTAAAATGTAAGAAATGTAACAATCTGCTTTATGGAGATGAAAAATTTTGTCCGGAATGTGGCACAAAGGTTGAAAAAGAAGCAAAAACCAATTAAAATGAAAGATATAAAAGAAATAATCTCTGAGTTACTCGCAAAGCATATTTTAATAGAAAAGGATAAGATAAAAAATTTAATAGAAATCCCGCCAGATCAAAAATTAGGTGATTATGCCTTTCCTTGTTTCTCTTTGGCTAAGGATTTTAAAAAATCTCCAATTAGTATCGCAACAGAACTAGCTGTAGAAATTTCTGATCAACTACCAAAAGAAATCTCTGAAATAAAAGCAATAAATGGTTATCTGAATTTTTTTATAGATAAAAAGATTTTTTTTAAAGATACTGTCTTAAAAATTCTAAATGAAAAAGAAAACTATGGAAAGATAAAAGAAAGAAAAAGGGAAAAAATTATGGTAGAATTTTCTCAAGCAAATACTCATAAAGCATTTCATGTAGGGCATATAAGAGGAACGAGTTTAGGCGAAAGCATATCGAGAATTTTAGAGTTTTCAGGTAATAAAGTAATTCGTGCTAATTATCAAGGCGATACAGGGATGCATGTTGCAAAGTGGCTATGGTGTTATAAAAGATTTCATTTCAATGAAAAACTTAGAGAAGACGAATCTTGGATTGCCTCGATTTATGTAGAAGCTGTTAAGAAGCTTGCAGAAAATCCACAATTACAAATTGAAGTTGATGAAATTAATAAAAAACTTACAGAAGGAAATGATAAAGAAATTATGTCTTTGTGGAAAAAAACAAGAGAATTCAGTCTTAATTCTCTTGAAAAAATTTACAAAGACCTTATTACTCATTTTGATAAATACTTTTTTGAAAGCGAAATAGAAAAAAGAGGAAAAGAAATAGCAGAGGGTTTATTAAAAGAAGGTTTTGCAAAAATAAGTGACGGCGCAACTATAATTGACTTAAAACAATACAATCTCGGAGTTTTAGTATTATTGAGAAAAGATGGCACTGTTCTTTATTCTGCAAAAGATCTTGCACTAGCAGAAAAAAAATTTGAGATTAAAGGACTAACAAAAAGCTTAAGTGTAATTGGTTCTGCCCAATCTTTCTACACAGCCCAACTTTCAAAAATATTAGAATTAACAAAATTTCCTTATGCAAAAGATTACATTTTTCTACATTTTTCTGAAGTGAGGTTGCCAACCGGGAAAATGTCTTCAAGAACAGGAGAAAATATTCTTTATTCCGATTTTAAAAGAGAAATTATTAATTACGCAAAAGAAGAAATTAAAAAAAGATTTCCTAAAATCGGAGTAAAAGAATTAGAAAAAAGATCTTTGTCAATTTCTATTGCTGCAATAAAATACGCCATGCTAAAACAAGATCCAAATAAAGTAATAATTTTTAACAAAGAAGAGGCTTTGAATTTTGAAGGTAATTCCGGTCCTTATCTGCAATATAGTTATGCGAGAGCAAATTCAATAATTAAAAAATCAAAAACAAAACCTTCTGAAAAATTTGAGATTATATCTTTACATGAAAAAGAAATTCAACTTGTTAAGAAACTCGCAGAATTCCCAGAAGTAGTTGAACACTCTAAAAGGCAATTAAATCCTGCTTTAATAGCCAACTACTCATTCCAACTTTCTAAAATTTTTAACGAATT
>JAWAAV010000015.1:0-9279 GCA_038884935.1 Candidatus Pacearchaeota archaeon | reverse complement strand
TAATCATTAAAGATAATTAGTTTGTGATAACTCTTTCGTAACATAATAATACTTTTAAATTAAGATTGCTTAAAAAGCCTATGACGTCTAATTATTATCAACTTCTTGAAAGAATCTCTAAAGCAGTGGGTTTGCCGGTTGAAGAAATAAACAGGAAGGTCGAAGCGAAAAGAGCAAAACTTTCTGGTTTAATTTCAAGAGAAGGGGCAGCACAAATTATAGCTGCAGAACTCGGGATTAATTTTGAGAAACAATTGCTTAAAGTTAATGAGCTTATTTCTGGTATGAAAAAAGTCAATCTTGTTGGAAAAATAGTTAAAATGTTTCCTGTCAAAGAATATAAAAAAGAAAAGAGAGAGGGAAAAATTGCAAGTATGTTTGTTGCAGATGAAACCGGAATGATAAGAGTTGTTTTATGGGATATAAATCACATTAAATTAGTCGAAGATGGGGTAATAAAGCAGGATAGTTTTATTGAAATTTCTAATGCAACTGTGAGAAATTCCGAGTTACATTTGACAGGTTTTTCTGATATTAAAATAAGTCAGAAAAAAATTGATAATGTTAAAACAACTCCTGACTTTCATGAAAAAAAATTGATAGATATTAAAGTTGGAGAGAATGTTGTTTTAAGAGCCTTTATAGTCCAAGCCTTTGAACCTAAATTTTTTGAAATTTGCCCAGAATGTAATGGGAGAGTTATAGAGTCACAAGAAGGAGCGATATGCGAAAAACACGGAAGAATAATACCTTTGAAAAGAGTGCTTATATCATTAGTAATAGATGACGGAAGCAGTAATATAAGGGCGGTTTTATTTAGCGAGAATGTTGAAAAATTACTTAAACAAGAGGAACTTTCTAATCCTGATTTAGTAAAAGAAAAACTTCTTGGAGAAGAGATTATTTTTTCTGGCAACGTAAGGCAAAATAAATTGTTTAATAATATTGAATTGTTTATATCAAATATAGAAAAAGTAGATATAGAAAAAGCTATAGAACACTTAGAAAAAAGCCAAACATTAAAAGTATAAAATGATGAGAAAAACCCATCTTGCATTAATTATTTTTTTAATACTCATTTTTGTTCCTTATGTTAATAACAAGATATTATTTTCTATTTTTGCTTTTTTTGCAGCTTTGCTTCCAGATATAGATAGCGAGTATTCTGCTGTCGGTAGGCACTGGTTTTTAAGGCCGCTCCAATTTTTTATAAAACACCGAGGGATATTGCATAGTTTGAGTTTTTGTATCTTGATTTCTATTCTACTTTCTTTATTTTTGCCAGTACTCGCATTTCCTGTTTTTTTAGGTTATTCTACTCATTTGCTTTTTGATAGCATTACATTAGAAGGGATCCAACCTTTTTGGCCTTTAAAGAAAAGAAGTGACGGATTTATTAAAACAAATTCTCATACAGAAGAAGCTATATTTTTTACTCTGGTTTTTGTAAACTTTTTAATTGTTTTATCTAGAATTTTAAAAACACTTTAAATAACTTTTCATTGTTTTTTATTAGTTTTCGTCAATAATCTCTACTTTTCCAGCTTCGAAAAGTATTTTTGCAATTTGTTCTGGTAAGCCGACAATTTCTCCTTTATTAAAAGGTCCAAGCTTTTCACCTTCAAGGCCAAGAAAATCTCCAACATCTTCCTTAAAACTTACAATGCAAAATCCTTTTTCTTTTTCTTCATTATTTAATATTTTTTGAACATTTTTATCGCTTAATTCTATTATCTGCATTATTTTTTCAAACATTTCCTTTTCAAAATCAAGCATATTTTCAAAATCTCGTTTGCTTATACCGGTTTCTGTGGCAATAAAAGCTAAGTTCAAAATTTTCTTTTTTCTTTTTAACATTAATTCATTAAAAATTAGAATGGCATTTTCGAGCTGTCTTTTTGTTTTTATAACCGCTTCTGAAAAAGTATCCTCTTCTTTTTTTGAAAACTCTTTTTTTTCTTTTAAATAGCTAGAAACTTCAGAGATAAAATTTTTAGGTAGTGGTTGGAGTTGTTCGGAGTATTTTTCCTTTCTTAAAGCCTCATATATTTCATTGTAAGTAATCATACAAAGATAATATTTTCTTAGTTTAAATTAATTATTGTTATTTAAAGTTAAATAAATAAGAATAACAAAAATAGATAAAAGAAAGATTACTTATTTTATACTAAGAATAAAAAAGGATTTCGTGATTTTAGTAGTTTATTATTTAGAAATTGATTTAATAAAATTATAGAATTTTCAATTTTTTAGAATGTTTGTAATAAATTTATTAAATATTGTTATTAAAATTATTTTTTCTTAAAACCCAATTTTTCTAAAAGTTCTATACCGTAAATTTTTCCTAGTTTTCCACCCCTTGCAGTTCTCTCGCAAAAATTTTTGTCTTCGGATTTTTGCCAGTCACAATATAATACTGGTACCGGGTGTGAAGAATGATCTTTCAAATTGCAAGGAGTTGAATGGTCGGCTGTGATAATGGTTTTTATTTTATCTTTTTCTATAATCTTTCTAAATTCTTTGAAAAAAAGTCTGTCGAGTTGTTCTATCATTTTTTTCTTTTCTTTTGGTTTATTATCATGCCCCGGAACATCTGTTTCTTTGAAATGTACATAAAAATAATCAAATTTATCTTTTTGTTCTTTTATTGTTTTAAGAGTAAATTTACATGCTTGTTTTAATCCATCGTTTAAGTTTTTATACACATCATAATTTTTTAAATCGGGATAGGTAATAGAGAATATTTTCATTCCGCTTATTTTTGAAATTCCAATTTCAACAGGCATGTAAAGAATTGCTCCCCATTTTTTATATTTTATCAAATTTGGCGGTTCGTTACTCGGACTTCTTAATAAAATTATATTTGCTGGTAGAAGTCCTTTTTTAATTCTTTCTAAATTTATGGGATGTTTTTCTAAAACTTTATAACTTTTATATATAAAATCGTTTACCATCTCTGCTGTAAACCTGCTGTTTTCTGTTTCGTCTAAGGGCTCTGAAAAACGAAATTTGCCAGTCTTGCCTTTTTCTGTGTATAAAGGCAAATCTGTTCCAGAAACATTGTCAGAAAACCCTCCTCTCAAAACTAGAACTCCTCGGTGTTGTATTGTGTTCTTAAAAATAAATTTCTTACTCATCGCTTTATTTATGTCTTTTGTAAGAATTGTTGCCTCTCTTGTTGTCAAACTTCTACCAACTCTTCTATCCAGAATATTTCTATTTTCAAAGTCATCAATTGTGGCAAAGTTTGCTCTAAAGGCAACATCTCCTCTTTTCAAATTAATACCGGACCCTATAGCTTCAAGCCATCCTCTATAACTTGTTTCAATTTTATTTCCAAGAATAGAGATAACTGCTTCATCAGAACCAGGTGTTATTTTTTCTTTTATTGTATACATGTATCCTTGTTTTCCGTGTTTTGCAAAATAGTTTAGATTTGGTTTTTTTGCAGCTTCAAGCGGAGTTTTTCCTCCAAGTTCTTTGCAAGGTAAATCTCCTAATCCATCAATTAAAATTAGCACCCCTTTCATAATTAAAAAAATTTGTTTAAATTTATAAATACTTCTACCTTCATAAAGTTATGTTTAAGTTTTTAAAAGAAAAGATTGGTGGTTGGATTAAATCAATTTCTGGCAAGTCGGAAAAAAGAAAAAAAGAAAAGAAAGAAAGAAAATTCAAAGGGAAAAAAGTAAAAGGTAAGAAAAAATTAGTTGAAAAAATTACCAAAGAAGAGCGTAAAGTTGAAGAAGTACAACCCGAAACGACGAGACTGGCTGAAGAAAAGATTGAAGAAGTACAACCTGAAGAAGCCAAAGAAAAAAAAGGTTGGTTTGCGAGTCTTTTTGATAAATTTACAAAAGCAAGACTAACAGAAGAAATTTTTGAAGAAATTTTTTCTCAGTTAGAGTTGATATTGTTAGAAAATAATGTCGCTTATCAAGTTGTTCAAGAGATAAAAAAAGAACTAAAAAACAAGTTGTTAGATCGGGAAATAGATAAAAAGAAAATCGAAGAAACAATAAAACATAGTTTAAAAGATGTAATTGATAATATTCTTATTGAGCCTTTTGACTTAGTCGAAAAAATAAAAAGCAAAAGCCCTTATATAATTGTTTTCTTTGGGATAAATGGCTCTGGCAAGACAACAACAATTGCGAAACTTGCTTATATGCTACAAAAAAATAAAATTTCAAGTGTAATTGCAGCAGCAGATACTTTTAGAGCAGCAAGTATTGAACAGTTAGAAGAACACGGAAGAAAACTTGGAGTAGAAATTGTTAAACAAGCGTACGGTGCGGATCCTGCTGCGGTTGCTTTTGATGCAATAAAGCATGCCCAAGCTCGCGGAATACAAGCAGTTTTAATAGATACAGCGGGAAGAATGCACACAAAAGAAAATCTTATGAGAGAAATGGAAAAAATATGTAGAGTTGCAAAGCCAGACTTAAAGATTTTTGTTGCAGAATCAATAACTGGCAATGATGTTGTTGAGCCAGCAAAAATTTTTAACGAGTCTGTTGGAATCGATGGAATAATATTAAGCAAAGCCGATATAGACGAGAAAGGCGGAGCAATTCTTTCTGTAGGTTATATCACAAGAAACCCTATTCTTTTCTTAGGTACTGGACAAGAATACAAAGATTTGGAAAAATTTGATAGAAAGAAATTTATAAAAAGTTTGGGACTTGAATGAGTTTATTTAATAATAAATAAAACAATCGCAAAAATTTAAAAATGGTATTTAGTTAATTATAAAATGGGATTATTAAGAACAGATTATCTGTTAAATACTTATACTAAAGGATTTTTAATGGGATTAATCTTACAACTTGGTTTAACAATCGCTTTTTTAATTTTTCTTGGAATTTATGTTTATTTTGCTTTGGCATGGAGCAAAATTGCAGAAAAATTAAAATATAAAAGACCGTGGCTTGCGTGGATACCTATTGCTAATGTTTCAATGATTCTACAACTTGGCGGACTGCATTGGGCACTTGTTTTTTTAATTTTAATCCCTCTATTAGGATGGTTTGTTCTTTCAATTCTTTCAATAATCGCAACATGGAAAATCTTTGAAAAAAGAAACTATCCTGGTTGGTTTAGTTTATCTATAATAGTACCAAAAGTAGGATTTATTTTATACCTAATTGCATTAGGATTTGTTGCATGGAAAGATAAGAAGAAAAAATAAAAAAGATTAAAAAAGTAAAAGTAGGGTTAAAGATAATTAAAAAATTCTTCTATTTTTCTTTGAATCCAAACATAAGAAGAACTGCTATTAAACTAGTAATAAATCCGTAAAAGAAAACTCCGTTATGCGTAAAATTCCACAAAAATCCAGCAATTAAACTCGCGGGCAAAGCAAGAAAGCCCTTTATTGTGTGAAATAAACCTATACTAGAACCTTTAATTTCTTTTGGCGATAGTTCTGCAACTAGAGCTCTTTGATTACCTTCTATTAATGAATAAGAGAGACCATAAAAAATAAATAAAAAAATAAAAATAATTAAAGAATTTGAAAAAATAAAACCAAAAGAAACCAAAGAAAATAAAATATAACCTATTAAAATAATTTTTTTCTTACCAAATTTGTCGGCTAATACACCAAAAGGATATGCAAAAGATGCATAAAAAATATTGAACAAAACAAAAAGCATAATAGGTATGCTGGCATGTTTCTCATTAAAAAAATCACTGGCTTTTAAAATAAAAAACATATAGCTAAAATTTGCAAGACTAAAAATTCCAATAATTAAAAATAAAAACAATAATTTTTGAGGAATCTTGTCGATATTCTTTATTAATTTTCTTTTTACGGCGCGAGTTTTAATTTCTTTTACAAAAATTAGCGGCAGTAAAGAAAGAAATGAAAAAATAGAAGCAATAACGATTATAAATCTAAAAGATAAGTTAAACTTCCAAAATAAAACTAACAGGATAATTCCTCCTAAAATTCCACCGGTTGTATCTAGTGCTTGATGCAATCCGAATCCTTTCCCTTTTCTTTTTTTTGTATATATAGAGATCATAACATCTCTCGGCGCATCTCTTAATTTTCCAATTCTTTCAAATGAAGAAAAAAATAGGGCTTGATTAGCAGTTTTTGTAAATGCGAGTAAAAACCTAAAAACAAAAGAAATAACATAACCAAGATTTACAAAAACTTTTCTTTTTCCAACTCTATCGGAAACATAACCAGAAAAAACTTTAATTATGCTTGAAATGCCGTCTCTTAAACCCCCTACAAGCCCTATAACAATTCCGCCCCCTCCTAAAGCTTTCAGAAAAAGAGGCATTATTGGAGTAAGCATTTCGCTTCCAATATCATTAAACAAACTTGCTAATCCAAGAAGAAAGATTCCTAAAAAAACTTTGTTTGTGTTATCCTTTTTCATTTTTGATGAAAGCATGCTAAGTTTTTAAAGCTAAAGAAACTTATAGAGATTATGTTAGAAAAACTCGGGCAGGCAATCAAAAAAGGAATAGACAAAATAGCAAGCACTATATTTGTGGATAAAAAAGTAATTGAAGAAGTAATAAAAGAGCTTCAGAGAGCTTTAATAGAGTCTGATGTAAATGTTTCTCTTGTAAAGGAAATAAGCGATAAAATAAGAAAAATTGCAGAAAGCCAGAAAATTAAAGGAGTTGAAAAAAGAGAACAAATAATTAAAATTTTGCATGACGAGCTTGTCGAAATTCTTGGAAAAGAAAAAAAAGAGTTAGAATTCAAAAAGGGAAAAACCCAAAAAATAATGCTTCTTGGTTTATACGGATCTGGAAAAACGACTACGATAGCAAAACTTGCGAATTATTACAACAAACGCGGTTTTAAGACAGCGATGCTCGGTCTTGATATACATAGACCTGCTGCAATGCAACAACTCGAACAACTTGGCAAACAATATAACCTTAATTTTTTTATTGACAGAAAAGAAAAAAATCCGATAAAAATTTATAAAAAGTTTGAAAAAGACCTAAAGAGTTATGATTTAATATTTGTAGATACTGCCGGCCGTCACACTCTTGACAAAGAACTAATAAAAGAAATAAAAAGTCTTAAAAAAAATATTAAACCAACTTATATTATTCTTGTTATTCCCGCAGATATTGGTCAGGCTGCGAAAAAACAAGCCGGAGAATTTCAAGATGCTTGTTCAATAGATGGAGTAATTGTTACAAGAATGGATTCTAGTGCAAGAGGCGGAGGGGCTTTAACTGCTTGTAACGAGACAAAGGCAAAAGTTCTCTTTATAACAACTGGAGAAAAAATAAACGACATAGAAACCTTCAGTCCAAGTTCATTTGTTTCTCGAATTCTTGGTATGGGCGATTTAGAGGCATTGATAGAAAAAGTTCGATCTGTTACAGATGAGAAAGCTATTTCTAAAATAAAAGAGGGCAGGTTTACAATGTATGAAATGAAAGAACAAATAGAAGCAATGGGAAAAATGGGTTCTTTTTCTAAAATATTAGATATAATACCTGGTTTAGGAAGTATGGTAGGGGGAATAAAAACAAAAATTCCCGAAGAAATACTCGAATCTCAAGGCGAAAAAACTCAGAAGTGGAAGTATATAATTGACTCTATGACCCTTGAAGAAAAAGAAAATCCTGAATTGATAGAAAAGCAAACCTCTAGAATTCAAAGAATTGCAAAAGGTTCTGGTACAAGTACTAGTGATGTTAGAAGCTTGTTGAAGCAGTATAAAATTTTAAAAGAATTTGTTAAAAGTCAAACAACAGAACTAAGTGAAAAACAATTAATGAAACTTGCAAAAAAATTCGGCAAGAAAATAAGATTAAGGTAAAAATGCAATTGGTAGAACTATTAATGAAAAAAAGTATTTTTCCCATAATGGTAGAAAATCTTTACAATTCTGCATACCAAATATGGCCCATACATAAACCCGGAGCATTAATTTTGTTTCTAGCAGGCTTTATTTTAACACCTTTAGGAAATTTAATTCTGTTAACTCTTTTTATATTTCGGATATTAAAGAAAAAAGAAATTATATAAAAATGGAAATAATAGCAAAAGGTGCAGAAGCAGTTTTGATGAAAAAAGAAGTAGATATTCTTGTAAAAAGAAGAATAGGAAAAGGTTATAGAATAAAAGAGATAGACGAAAAACTTAGAAAATTAAGGACACGACAGGAAGCAAGATTGCTTGAGAAAGCAGCAAAAGTTACAAATGTTCCTAAAGTTCTTAATGTTGATGAAGTAAATAAAGAAGTAGTAATGCAGTTTATTCCAGGAAAGAAGCTTTCTGAAGAATTAAATAATCTGCCTTTGAAACAACAAGAAGAAATATGCAAAAAAATAGGTGAAGAAATTGCAAAATTGCATGATTTAAATATAATTCATGGAGATTTAACAACAAGTAATATTCTTCTTAAAGAGGATAAAATTTATTTTATAGATTTTGGTTTAGGTTTTATATCATCAAGAATAGAAGATAAGGCAGTCGATTTGCATCTTTTAAAAGAGGCGTTAGAGGCAAAACACTTCATGCATTGGAAATTACTCTTTGAAAAAGTTCTTGAAGAATATAAAAAAAGCCAAAACTCTGAAAAAGTCATAAAACAGTTTGAAAAAGTAGAAAAGAGAGGAAGGTATAAACATTAATTATAAAAAATTTTAATGATTGATATCACTAGCAAGAAAATTAATTTCAAAGTCGACTAAACAAGCAATAAGTCCTTAATTTAAGTAGATTATTTATTTTTAATTCTTTAAATTATTTTTAGAAATCTGTATCATTAAAGGTAACAGAAAATCTTATAAAACTTATTGGCTCTTGTTTGTTGAAGCCCCATCGTCCAGCGGTCAAGGATACAAGCCTTTGGTGAGTGATTCAACAAACTCAATGAAAGCTTGGGACCCAGGTTCGAATCCTGGTGGGGCTATTCATCTTAGAAATAATTATTTTCAAAAACTCACTTTTAAATAATAAATTTTATTTTTTCCTCGGAAAAATTGATTCTTCGTCGTAAAAGTGCAGACTAAGATTTAAAAACCTTCAAAATTTATGTAAATCATGCCAAAGAAAAAAACCGAGAAAAAAGAAAAAATTGGAAAAATAATAAAAAAAGTAGAAGAGAAAGTAGTTAAACCTGAAGAAAAGAAAAAATTAACTGTTAAGGAGGAGGTAGAAAAGAAAGTTATAGAAATGGCAAAAACTGGCATGACAACTGAAAAAATAGGCCTTGAACTCAAGAAACAAGGAATCTATGCAAAAAAGCTTACTAACAAAAGAATAGGTGAAATACTAAAAAATTA
>JAWAAV010000014.1:0-9929 GCA_038884935.1 Candidatus Pacearchaeota archaeon | reverse complement strand
TTTTTACCAGAATTTTTTCTGTAAAGTTATACATTAACACTTCAACAAGATTTCTCGCAACTTCATACCTTTGTTTTGCTTGGCATTCTGGCAACTTCCTCGCAAGAGAGTCCGCCTCTTTTTCTACGTCTGGCCAAATACAAAACAAATCTTCTTGATAATCATTAAACCCTCTTCGTATGATTTCATTGACTTCTTCTAAAGCTTGTTCTCTTTCTTCTTTTGAAGCCACTATACCTTTTTCTATTTTTTTAAACCATCTGATAATCATTGAAAGATACCTTCTTTTCTCTTCAAGCTCAATCAATTCAAGCAAATCTTTTTTATTCTGTCGTCTTACAATTAATTCTAATCTAAAAATTTCCTTATCGGATAAACTTCTCAAATCTGTACTACTACTTTTAGAATATCCTTTATCCTTTTTTGGCACGCCTTCAGGTATGTATTTTCCTATCCCGTACCATGCGGGTTCTAGAGGTTTTTGGGGTACTCTTCCCATTTTGTGACTCCATTCTATTTTATTTTTATGACGTTTTTAGTATTAATATCTTTTGTTTTTTCCCATTCCTTTTCACAGCATTATCCTATATATTTTTATTATTAATTAAAGATATTTATAAAATAACTCTTAATAACTATCCTGATTGATCCAAAGATTTTTATCGAAGGAAATTAATTTTTTAAAACCAAAAGATTTATAAATACAAATTTAAAATAAAACTCATGCATAGATATTTTGTAAGATTTTATTTAAAAAAAGAGGCAAATGCAATAGACGATTACTTTGATCTTTTGTTATTATACGGAATAAATAATCTTAATTTTCAAGGTAAAAAGGATTTTGAAAGATTACAACAGGGTATAATAGAAATAATTCTCGAGTCAAGAGAGACCTTGACTTTAAGTGACCTTAAAAATAGATTCAGAGGACTAGAATTTTTATATTTAAAGGAAGAAAACTCTAACAGAATAACTACAAGTTTGAATCCGTCTCAAAATACTCGGCAACTGAAAATAGACTCTGGTTTAGAAGGAATTGTTTAAGTTTAAATTTATTTTATTTTCTACATATATATTGAATAATACGATTTTTTATAATCTCTAAAATTTAAACTTTTTGATGAAATATTATTACATCGAACTTTTCTTGCAAAACAATCCTAAAAAGGGAAAATTAGATCGATTAATTGACAGAATAGTATTCTTATTTAGAGTATATTTAAAATATGGTGTGAAAATGAGGAGGGATAAAGAAGGAGATAGTGCATTTTATGGAAGTTTTTATTATGGATATTTTGAAAATGAAAGAAGTTTTTATGAAATAAGAGAAAAACTTAGAAAATTAAAAAGAGTACACTTAAAAACAATTGAAACAAGCTATAGTAAGAAAAATACAGCCGAACTTCAACCACCAAGAGAAAGAAAAAAATTACTAGAAAGGATTCTTAATAATGAGGATTAAACTTATAAATTCTTAATATGTTTTTGTTTTATTTAAAATGATACTCGGAATTGAATCTACTGCCCATACTTTTGGAATTGCCTTGTGTAAAGAAGGAAAAATTCTTGCAAATGTAAAAGATACTTATACAACAGAAAAAGGCGGAATAATTCCTCAAGATGCTGCGAAGCACCATAAAGAAAAAGCCTTAGAAGTTTACAAAGAAGCGTTAGAGATATCAAAGATTAAAGAAAACGAGATAACAGCAATAGCATATTCTCATGGCCCGGGTCTTGCGCCGTGTCTTCTTGCCGGCTTAGAGTTTGCAAAATCTCTTGCTGAAAAATTAAAACTTCCAATAGTTCCAGTAAATCACTGCGTTGCTCATCTTGAAATCGGTAGACTGACAGGTGCAAAAGATCCTGTTCTACTTTATGCATCTGGCGCAAATACACAAATAATTTCTTATGAAGCAGGTAAGTACAGAATTTTTGGTGAAACTCTTGATATAGGTATAGGAAATTTTATTGATACTTTTGCTAGAGCTTTAGATATCGGTTTTCCAGGGGGTCCAAAAGTTGCCGAACTTGCAGAAAAAGGCAAAAATTACATCGAATTACCTTACTCAATAAAAGGGATGGATGTTGCTTTTTCAGGCATGTTAACAAACTTACAACAAAAAATCAAACAACAAAAATATAGTGTGGAAGATTTATGTTTTAGTTTGCAAGAAACTGCTTTCGCGATGCTGATTGAAGCAGCAGAAAGAGCAATGGCTCACACAGGTAAACGAGAGCTCTTACTTGGGGGAGGAGTTGCATGTAATAAAAGACTCCAAAAAATGGCAGAACTCATGTGCAAAGAAAGACAGGCAAAATTTTTCTGTCCGCCTTGTGAGTTTCTTGTTGATAATGCAGGAATGATTTCCTTTTTAGGTGAAATAATGTTTAATGCAGGCATAAAACAAAAACCAAGTGAAGCTGATATTAATCCGAAAGAAAGAACAGATGATGTTAAAGTAAGTTGGAAATAAATTTTAATTTTCCTCGTTTAGATAATTGTGCTTTACAGTTTCTAAATCTAAAAGATTAATGATATAAAACAAATTTGATTCTACTTTATAAAGCTTCTGAAAATATTTGACTTTATCTTACCTATAAATAAAAAATATAAAACTATTTTTTTATTCCATTGGAGTTCCTGAAAATCTTGTTTGTTTTCCGGAGATTTGGCCACCAAGTTCTGTTGGCAAGCCCGCAAATCCTGCTCCATACATTGTAACATGTTCCTCTGGAAAAATTGTTCCATATCCGGCAAAATATCTTCCGTAAGTTCCGGCAGCTTGAGCCCAGTATGGAGGACCTGGCGGGGCAGTTGTGTAAACTCTTGCTCCCATTCCAGCGAGAGTTTCTTTAATAGGAATTGTTTTAAAATGTTCGTACCAATTAATTGCTTCTATAATCTTTTTTGGCGCTACCCCTTCTTTTTCAAGTTTTGCAATCATTTCTTTTATTGGAACAGTACCCATTCCCATTGGCAATTCAGTATGTTCTAATCCAAAATTATCAGAAAGATGTACTTTTTTAACTAATGGTGCGATTTTCGCAGTTTCTTCTATAAGTTCTTCTTTTCCATAACCGTATCTTCTTAACATATTAATATGACCAACATCCCAAGTAGCCCCAATTATTTTTTCAGCCGCCTTTTTTGCTTCTGATTCAGGTATTCCTTTTTCTTTTGCCTTTTTAATAAATTTTTCTCTTGCTTCTTCAATTAATTCTTTTAATTCTTCTGCTCGGCTTATTGCAGAGCCGGCTGGAGGATTTTCTATTGCAATAATTGGTGTTTTGTCTTTATATTTTTGCCAGGCTTGAAAAGCAACATTAGAAAATGTATCGCTTGCTTTATCAATAACAAATTCGTCTAATTTTTTGTAAATTTGTGGTTGAATGCCTTTTAAGACTCTAATCCCTTTTTCTATCATTTCTGCAAATTCCCTTATTTTTTCAGGGTCTTTTTCTATGCCTTTTTGTACTAAGGGTTTTATTTCTTCTGCATAGTTTTTTAATGCTTCTTTTTCCTCGAATTTTGCTTGAGGATAAACTCTTTCAAAAAGTGCTTTTAAATGATTATAAGAGTCCATCAAAAAAACTTGGGCGTGGTCCAACTCTCTTATTGCCGGAGTTATTATTTCTTTTCCTCTAAATGTTTCTAATGCTTCTTGAAATTTTTCTTCTTTCATTTTTTTGCCTTTTGCCCAATTTTCAAGCAATTCTTTCTCAAACTCTTTTTCTTCTTTTTCTTCTATACCAAGCTCTTTTTCTCCGCCTTTCAGTCTTATTATAGCATTTTCTAAGTGATCTTCACCTCTGCTCGCATAAAAGGTAAGCTGATTTAGAGTATCTAACCATGATTCTTCATTTATTTTTTGCAGTTCTCTTTCTTCAAATGGTATTTCTAATTCTTTTTCTGGAAAAAATTTCTCTTTCTTTTCTATACCTATTAATTTACCAGTCATTGGATCAACGAACACTGCTGATTTTACTTCTTCACCTTCCTTTACTTTTTCTGTTTTCACTTTTGTTAATCCTTCTGGAATATTTACACTAGAATGAAATGTTACTGGCATATTTCCTTCAGAATTTATTTTATGTGCGCGTTCTATTGCAAAAAGCATTTCTTTTTCTGTCATTTCTCTACTGTTTTCTGACCATTTCATGTTTTGATCGAATCCTGCAGGATCTATTATAGGCCCATGCATAGTAAATTCTGCCCCAGTAAGCTTTGAGAGCCTTCTAATCTCATCTATATGCTGTTCTGGAATAGATTGAAAAACTTGAGGAGAAAGCATTGAAAGTTCTATTGTTCTTACACCTACATTTAATTTTTTTGAAACATCTGCTATTTGATTTGCTGTTCTTGCATCTGTAGTTAGACCAATACTAGAAGCAGAAACTCCATACCCTGTAAAAGGACTGGAATATTCTGATTGCAAAGGATATGTTGCACCGGGATAAAAATATTCTGTAGCCATTTTAATAATTTACACTCTTTTTTATTATTTATAGAAGGAGTATAAATTTAAAAATTCTTCTAATTCTCTTTTTTAACTTATTATCGCATCTCAAGATTCTTTTTTTTGTAAAGATCTTCTTGCCTTTTTTCTTCTTCTATTCTGTATTCTTCTCTTATGTCTTTTTTTGTTAATTCCCCTTCTATTTGTTTTTCTCTTCTAAATGGCGGAACTTGAGGTTTTTCTAACTCTTCTTTTCTCTCTATGCTTATAGGGGATTCGTCGTATCTTCTTTCTGCTTCTTCTCTTGTTATGCCTTTTACACTCTCATATGCTGGCCTAAATTCTGTGTATTTTCTTTCTTCTCCTAATTTTTTAGGCTTTTCTTCCTTTTCTTCTGAAATTTCTAATCTTTCTTCTAATCTTTCTCTTGACTTTGTAGAAATTAGAAGAGGAGTTTTAACAATTGGCGGGCCAGTTTCTGCTATTTCTTCTATCTCCTCGGTTTCTTTTTCACTTTCTATGGCTATTTCATTTTCTTTCTCTTCTATCTTTTTGTCTTCTTTTGCTTTAATTTCTTTTAGCTTTTCTAACAGTATTTTTTTTAAGTTATCTTCTTTTATTTGCTTAGAATTTTTTTTATTTTCTTCTTTATTATTTTTTCTTTCCTTTTCCTCAGAAGTTTTTTTCATATTCAAATTATTTAACCATATGGACTTGGATGAGAGGGCATTCCATGTGCTTTTTTGTAAATATCAAATATATTAAAGCAGGTTTCTTTTGCATTCTTTTCTGCTAGTTTTCTTACTTCTTTTTCATAAAAATTATCCGGGAGAAGTTCTTTTTTTACTTCTGGTTTTTTTTCCTTTTTTCCTTTTTCCTTTCCTATACCAAGAAGAGCAAAAAAAGGGTTAGTGGATTCTTCTTCCTTTGCTTTTTCTTCTTCTTTTTTCTCTTCAAAAAAAGATTTTATATCGTCTTCAAGCTGTTTAAGACTCTCTTCTGTTAAACCTTCTACGAGTTTAAAAGCGTCTTTAATATCCCCCTCGCTTAACTTTTCATTTAATTTTTTTAATTCATCGTCGTTTAAAGCATAGCCTCTGAAAACAACTTCTGTTCTTCCACCAAATGCATATCTTCCTCCACCAATTGCTTGAGGAATTCCTCGAAAATAAAAATCAATTACAAGGCAAGAATAATATTTTCGTGGAAATTTTACTTTTTTAAAAACAACTGGCAATTCTTTTGTCGAAATTGCTTTTTCTATATTCACAGGATTTTTCCCTAACAGTACAAGTTCGAGCAAAATTGTATTAAATGGTGTAACGAGTTCTGGTTTTCTTCCAGCTTCTTTTTGTTCTAAACGAGTTGCAGCAACTAAATACGGTTTTGCCCATCGTGTATATAGTTTTAAAGATTCTAATTCACTTTTTAAGTACGACTTTTCTATTTCATATCTTTTTTTAATTTCTGCTTCGGATTCTTCTTTCCATTTAAAAAATTCTTGAATCCTTGGTTTTAATATATTTTTTACTCTTTCATTGAGGTCCATTTTGTCTACTTCTTCTACAGAATTTGCTATCATAAATGCGTCTCTTAGTGTTGCAAAATCTAATTCATAAGACATAGAATGAATACTTCCTCTACCTCTTTTAATATCTACATTATCGAGCCATAATTGTTTTAAACCAAGGAGGCCTGCTTTTGCTTCTTGAGGATTTTTTGATTTAGCCTTTTCATAATCGTTTATTCTTATTCTAAAGTTTTTTAAATCATAAATTAGATTTATTATTGCTTTAACAAGATTATTTACCATACCCAGAATTTTCATAGATTCTTCTTGCATTTTTGTTGCTTTTCCCATTAATTCAGAAAAATGCCCCGAACCCGGACTTGATGTAAAACTATCAACTATTTTTTCTACATTTCCGCCAAAAAAATCGTTCATTTTATCAACAATCCAAAAATAAATAGGTTCTAATCCTTCTGAAGTTGAATCGTAAACAAGTTTATGTTCTTCTGCCGATTCTTTTGTTTTTTTATAGTACGGGCTTATTTCTATTATAAGATTTGAGATCCTATCTATTTCTTCTGCCATTTTTCTCTTTCTATCCTCTTTTGTTCTAATATTATAGAAGAAAAAGGATTTTTTAAAGTTATTGAAGTTTGATAATTCTGATATTATTAAGTATTGAAATTAGTATAAATTGAATTAATAATAAACCCTCTAATAGTAGAGCGAAACTGAGAATATAAAAAAGATATGGCATTGGTGCTTTGTACTAACAATGCTGTTGGTTTGGTGGTAAAGGTTAAGCTTTGACTATTTTGAAAACTAAACAATTTTTGGTTTGAGAAACCTTTAAAAGATAAAGAGTCTTAATTTAAATATGGTTTGGCCATTTTCGAGAAAAAAGGTGATCGATTTGACACAAGGTGAGCTTAAACTACCAAAAAAGACGATAACAATTTCTGATTATGCTGATTTGACAACCTCCCAGAGTCAGGCACAAATGACAAGTCCAAGTAGTTCTGGTTTAGGAGATTTTTTTTCTGCTGTTTCTGAGTCTGCTTCAAGTTCAACAACTAGTCTTTCAAACCAGGATATAGAAATGAAAGGAATAAAAAACAAAATAGAAGACATAGAATACAAAATAGATAATTTAACAAAAAAACTTCATGATTTGCTTGACAGGTTTGAAGTTGTTGAAAGACGAGTGACTTTTAGAAGAGAAAATGGATAAATTAATAAAAAATCTAGGTTATTTTTAGCTATATAAAAACAACTTTTACGTGCTTTTAATAGACTTTAATGTAGAATAATTTTTCGTTAAAGTATTTGATTTAACTAATTTGAAAATTGAAGGGTTAGTAAATTTTTTAGTTCTAAACCAAACAAACTTTTGCTTTTGTATGAGCAATTATTTATTTTAGATAAAGTATAATTTTATTTGTATCTTAAAAGTGGTTACAATAGAAAGATTTAAATAATTCTGTTTTTTTATCACAAAACTAAACATTAGATTAAAGAATTAAAATGAATCTTAATTTTATTGAAGAAGATTTAGATAAAATTGAAAGAACAGTTTTTCGAAATTTAAATGAATATGGAAAACTAATCAACAGACTGAGAAGATACTGGAAAAAGCTTGTTAAAGAAGGATTAAAAATTGCAAAAAATGAAGGAAGAACAATTAATATTCGCGAAGAGCCTTATATAACTCAACCAAATTCTATAGATATTTTTGTAGAAAATAGAGGAACAGATAAAGAATTTTTATATGACGATAATCTATTAAAACTTGCTAAACCCTATTTTCCTTCTTTATATAGGAGATATAATCAAGGTATCAAACGGCTTGAAGAATTAAAAAGAGATTTGCACGAACTTGAAAGCATTCTTGAGAATTTAAGCAGCTAAAGCTTGTTGAAGATATTGATAAAGATTTTTAAGATTTTTTCTATAAACACCTATTGTTTCTTTTTTTCCTCTTGGAATGTTTAGCCACGTATAACCTGAGGCATCTTTGTATAAAGTGTGTTCTTTTCCTTCTACCGGATTAAGGCCGGCTTTAATAGCATAACTTTTTAAATCTTTATAAGAACTAACTTTTCCACTCTTTATTATTTCTCTGATTTCTTTAAGAAGTTTGTTTAATCTTTCTACTCTTTTTTCCAAACCGCTTTCTTCAAGCCGAATCTGTAGAATTATTGCCCCAATGAATATTAAGATAAATCCCGTGATTTTATAAAATGACTTATTTAAACTCTTGGATAAAATTACTAATCCTGTAATATTTGACAGAGAATTAAGTATCAAAATTAATCCTAATAACATTACAAAGAATCCAAAAATATTTTTTAACACTCTTTTTTGCATTATTTGAAATCTAATTTAATTTATTTAAACTTTGCGTTTTGTAAAGAAAACCTTTATTAATCTTCGCTAATTCTTAGTATTATGCTAAAAAAGAAAGTTAAAAAAAGCAAGAAAGAAAGCAAGACAAAAAAAGTTAGCAAGTGGGAAAATGAGATTTATGCTTATGCCTTAAAAAATGCAATAGAACACGAGGGTAAGGCTAAAGCAGGAGCAGTAATCTCCGGGTTATTTAGTAAGGGTTTGAAAAGAGAAGAAGTAAAAGAAGTAATGCCAAAAGTTCAAAAAATTTTAGATGAAGTCAACTCTTTGTCTTTAGAAAAACAGAAGAAAGAACTTGAAAAATATAAAGATTTGATTGGGCACAGATCTGAAAGAGTGGGCTTACCAGAATTGCCGAATGTTCCAAAAACAGGCATCATAACAAGATTTGCTCCTTCTGCTTCCGGGTTTTTGCATGTAGGGCATGTTATTTCAAATATACCTGCTTCGCTTTATGTTAAAAAATACGGTGGGAAATTTTATGTAAGAATTGAAGACACCGACCCTGAAAGAGTTGATATAAATGCTTATGAACAAATAAAAAAAGATTGCGATTGGATTTTTGGAAATGTTTACGAATATATAATTCAATCTGATAGAATGGAGATTTATTATAAATATATTAAGAGGCTTTTAGAAATCGGGGCAGCCTATGTTTGTACTTGTAATAACGAGGAATTTAAAGAAATTATAAGTAGGAAAGAGGAATGCCCTTGCAGAAAATTAGGCAAGGAAGAACATTTAAAAAGATGGAAAAAAATGCTTGACCCTGCAGGATTTAAAGAGGGTGAGGCTGTTGTTAGATTTAAATCCGATGTTAAACATCCAAATCCTGCTTTTAGAGATTTTCCGCTAGCAAGAATAAACGAACATAAACATCCAAGAGTTGGGAATAAATACAGAGTATGGCCTTTAATGAATTTATCAGTAGCTGTTGATGACATAGAGTATGGAATGACTCATATTATAAGAGGCAAAGATCACCGAGACAATGCAGAAAGGCAAAAGATGATTTATCATGCCCTTGGACTTGACAAAAAATATCCTTGGACGTTTTTTATGGGCAGAATAAAATTTAGTGATATAGAATTAAGCAAAAGGAAAATTATAGAAGCTATAAAAGAAGGTAAATACTCTGGTTTTGAAGATATTAGATTGCCAACAATTGCTTCTTTAAGAAAAAGAGGGTATAAACCAGAAGCATTTGCAAAATTTGCAGAGCAAAGAGGTTTAAGCGAGGTTGATAAAGTAATGAATCAAAAAGATTTTTTTAAAATTATTGATAATTTCAATAAAGAAGTTCTGGCAGAAGAAAGGGCAGAAAAAGATAACAAATAGATGTAACTACTAAGTAGTAAAAAATAGAAAGATTTAAATACTTACTTTTTTTATTAATGATATGAGAAAAATAGAGTATTTGTTGATGGCTGCTTTAGCTTTAAGTGGATGTAAAAGTTTTGCAGAGTTTATGGAAGAGTTGACTTGCCCACGATATTATAAAGTTACAGCTGTGCCTCTTAATGAAAAAAGTAGAATGCCCCATAGAGTTTACACTG
>JAWAAV010000013.1:0-10132 GCA_038884935.1 Candidatus Pacearchaeota archaeon | reverse complement strand
TTTACGAAAATGGGAAATTTCTTATTTAGGGATGAAGAATCGTTTCAAGATTTGTTGCATCAATAGGAGGTAATGATGATTGACCCAAGAATTGAAAAGATGGCAAAAGAAGAGAAATATATATATAATGAATAAATAAGCTTAATTTTTTATTTAACTTTTTGAGTAAATTCTATTTACATAAAATTACCTATGCATAAAATAATAAGATATCTAAACTCAAATTATTTTTAGAAAAACAAAAAATAAAATAAAAGTTAAGAAATAGACTTTTGTAATTTTATTTTTTCTTTGCAACAATATCTATGCAGATTCCTGCTGCTACTGTTGCTCCAGCGTCTCTTACTGCAAATCTCGCCATATGAGGGTTTGTCTTTTGTGTTTCAAGCACAAGGTTTCCAATTGGCTTGATTTTAACAATTGCAACATCCCCGTTCTTTATGAAATCAGGCTTTTCTTGTGCAACTTGTCCTGTTTTTGGATCAAGCTTTTTTACAAGCTCGACAAATTGACAAGGCACTTGTGCAGTATGTATGTGGAATACTGGTGTATAGCCCTTTGCAATAACAGTTGGATGATTTATTACTGCTACTTGCGCAGTAAACTCTTCTACTATTGTTGCAGGTTGTCCTGCATCACATATTATATCTCCTCTTGCAATATCTTTTTTACCTACTCCTCTTATATTAACTCCAACATTGTCTCCAGCAATTGCCTCTGGTAACGCTTCATGATGCATTTCTATACTTTTTACTTCCCCCTCTATTCCCTTTCCTGTTCTTCCTGGTAAAATAATCACTTTTTGTCCCACTTTCATCTTTCCTGTTTCTATTTTGCCAACAGGCACGGTTCCTATTCCTGTAATTTCATATACATCTTGAATAGGCATTCTCAAAGGCAAATCAACAGGTTTTTGTGGTTCTTTAAATAAATCAAATTGTTCTAATACTGTTGGCCCTTTATACCAAGGCATATTCGTCGATTTCTTTACTACATTGTCTCCTTTAAAACCAGAAGCTGCAATAAATGTCACAGTTTCAGGTTTTATTCCAACAGCTTTTAAAACAGTTGAAACATCTTCCTTTACTTTGTTAAACTTTCCTTCATCAAAGTTTACTGTATCCATCTGATTTATTATTACTGCTATTTGCTCAACTCCCATTGTCCTCAAAAGCCACAAGTGCTCTTTGGTTTGTGGCATCACTCCATGTTGGCATGCTACCACAAGAAAAGCGGCATCTGCTTGACTTGCTCCAGTAATCATATTTTTAACAAAGTCCTTGTGTCCAGGTGCATCAATTATTGTTATCTGGTATTTCTGTGTTACAAGTTTCTTGTAAGCAAGATCAATTGTAACCCCTCTTTCTCTTTCCTCTTTAAATTTATCCATAACAAATGCAAACTCAAATCCAACTTTTCCGTGTTTTTGGGCTTCTTCTTTAAGTTTCTGCAATTCTTGTTCTGGAACTACACCAGAATCATACAAAAGTCTGCCGACAGTAGTAGACTTTCCATGGTCTACATGTCCTACAAATACCACATTCAAATTTGGTTTTTGCGTTGCCATTTTCGATATTTACATTAAACTTTAAACTATGAATTAAAACTTTAGTATGTTTAAAAAGCTTTCGTTAAAGCTTTTTAGTTTATGTTAATTAGATGCACAAACAGTTTTTATATTTGTTTGCCATTTTTTAGAATTTTATTTTTAAGATTTATATTTATTATTTTTTTAGAATTGCACTTTGTTCTTCAGTTAAATCTTCCTTAGATGTTCTAATTTTGCTAACTTAATATAAGTATTATATCAAATTATTGGACTTAGAGTTCATATTTATAATTGTCAATAGTGTAACAAATTTTTGAAAGTATTAAGATAAAATATATCTTTACTGGGTTTCGGCGAGACCTTTTCTGCTTCTAATATTTCTTATTAATACTGCTTGCATTTCATTTGGAGCTTTTTCAAAAGTTTGGTCGACAAGACTGCAAACCCCTCTACCTTCTGTTGCAGACCTTAAGTCACTTGCCCAACCAATCATTTCTGATACAGGAATCTTTGCTTTAATTGTTGTTCCTGCTTCTTCTTGTCTAACATCTAATAACTGACCTCTTTTACTTGCTACAAGTCCGGTCAAAGTGGACATAAATTCTGTAGGAGATTCAATTAAATAAGTTTGTATTGGTTCGAATATTACTGCATTTGCATCTTTCATTGCTAGATGTATAGCATCTCTTACAGCAGGATAAACTTGAGCAGGTCCTCTATGTATAGCGTCTTCATGGAGTTTTGTGTCTACTAATGAAACTTTTAATTTCATGCAAGGTTCTCTTGCTAAAGGTCCTTGATCACAAACTTGCTCAAAAGCGTCTAATACAAGTTCTATTACCTCTCCAATATGAACTTCTCCTCTTGTTTTATCCAAAAACACATTTCCTTTGTATATATCTCTATACTGTCTTATTTCTTCATTATCCACTCCTAATTCCCTTAATTTTTTTATTAACTGCTCATCTTTTTTCTTTATTCTTCCTTCTCTTATTTCTCCATTTTTTATTGCTTCATAAACACCATCTTCCAATGGTTCCACTGTTATAAAAAAATCATTATGTTTATTTGGGCTTCTTCCACTAGCTACTCCAGATTTTTTTAAAACAGTTTCTCTGTATACGACTATAGGGCTTGAAGTTTTTACATCCACTCCTTTTTCTGTCTTGATCCTATTTTCAATAATTTCAAGGTGCAATTCTCCCATTCCGCTTATCAAATTTTCACCAGTTTCTTCATTTATTTCTACTTTTATACTAGGATCTTCTTTTGCAACCTTTCTCAACACTTCAATAAGTTTCGGTAAGTCTGCAGGTTTTGTGACTTCGATTGCTTTTGTTATAACCGGTTCAAAAATATGTTTTAATTCTGTAAATGGAGTTTCTGGTTCTAAAGTAATTGTTTCTCCTGCCTCCCCCATAACTCCTGCCAATGCTAAAACATTTCCGCATGTAATACTTTCTATAGGTTCTGGCTTTACTCCATTATAAATTAAAATTTGTTGAATTTTTTGTTTTTGTTTCGCTAAATTTAACCATACATCCATCCCAGGAGAGAGAGTTCCAGAGAATAACCTGCCCGCAGCAATCTCTTTTCCAGACCTTCTATCAATTGTTACTCTTGTAATAACAAACGCCGGCTTTCCTTTCGGATCACAATTTAAAAGGCCTTTACCAAATTCAGATTCTAATTCTCCTTTCCATATTTTTGGAATCCTATATTTTTGTGCTTCAAGAGGATTTGGTAAATGTTTTACAACCATATCAAGCAAGACTTCATATAATGGGGCATTTTTCCAACACCAGTCCTTTCTCTCGTCTTCTTTCATATCGTAAATTTTTGTTATATCTTTAAATGTGATGCCTTTTTTTTGCATAAACGGAACAGATAAAGCCCAGTTATCTCTAGCACTCCCAAAAGCTACACTTCCTTCTTTAATGTTTACAAACCATTTTTCTTTATATTCTGTTTCAGCTATTTTTTCTATGAGGCCATTAAACTCGTTAATAATCTTAATAAAACGTTCTTGCATTTGTTCTGGGCCTAGTTTTAATTCCTTAATCATTCTATCTACTTTGTTAATGAATAAAACAGGTTTTACTCTTTCACGAAGTGCTTGCTTAATGACAGTTTCTGTTTGAGGCATTATTCCTTCTACTGCACAAACGAGAACCACTGTTCCGTCTATTGCTCTCATTGCTCTTGTAACATTTCCAGAAAAGTCAACATGCCCTGGTGTGTCGATTAAATTAATTAAATATTCTTTTCCTTGAAATTCATGAACCATACTTACATTTGCTGCATCTACTGTAAGAAGTCTTTCTTGCTCATCTGCATGTTGCCAAGTTAGCATTCCTTGCTCTAAACTGCCCGCATATTTTGCAGCCATAAATCCAGAAGCAGCAAGAAGATTGTCTGTTAGAGCAGTTTTGCCGTGATGTATATGGGCAGAAGTACAAATGTTTCTAATTTGTTCCGGTAGTTTACTTATTCTTTTTATTCTTTCTATCTGTGTTTCTTTCTCAACCATTTTATTTCCCCTTTATGAACAAATATAGTTTTATAAAAAAATAGTTTTTTAAATCTTGCCCTGTAAAGCATTATCTTGCGGAATCTGCTTGCTTCTCACACTCTGTTTTTTTCTGAACTGCAAAACTTTCACTTGTTTTCATACTTGCTGCGATTATTTCTGTTGCGAGTCCTTCCGCAATACTTACTTTCTTGTTAAAAGCCTTATCATACCCTCCGTGAACAAGATTTCTTAATGCTAAAGCTAATCTTCTCGTTGGCGAGACGTCTACTGCTTGAGGATATCTTGCTCCTCCATACTCTATTGTTGTAATTTCATCACACGGTGCAGAATTTTCTATTGCTTGGATAAAAATTTGTATTGGATTTGTTTTTGTTTTTTCGTATATTATCTTCAAAGCTTCTAAAAGAATTTTTACATTTTTCGAATATTTCCCGGACGCCCAATTTGTAATGATTCTATGTTTTTTACCTCTGTGTCCTGCTACACCAATATAACTTACAAGCCTTTCGAGAACATTTACTTTTGTCTTACCAAATCTTTGTGTATTTCTGCCATGGGTCTTTAAAACAAGTTTTTCATTGAGATTTACAACTCTTCTTAAACCCGGATCTTTCACTTCAACATTTTTTGTTTCATAAATATCAAATATTTTCATTTTTTCTTGTCAAAATTTATCTTCTACCCTTCTCTATCTTTCCTTTCCACAAAAGATGCAAAGGTTGATCATTTACTTTTATGACTTGAAATCTTACACAAGGAATATCTCCTTTACTTCTTCCTTGAATTCCACCAATCCTCTCTATTAATACTTCATCATGCTCTTCAATAAATTTTTGGGCTAGATTGCCGGGTATAAATGCAATTACTTTTTTTCCATTTTTAATTAATTGTACTTTGCAACATTTTCTCATTGCAGAACCAGGCTGTTTTGCTTCTCTTTCTACTTTTTCTAATACAATCGCCCTTGCCTGACTTTTTCCTTCTAGCGGATCTGCCTTAGCATATAAATTAAGAGCCCTACGTTTAAATCTAGCATCGAGCCATCTAAATTTTTTATTCCTTTTAATATGTTTTAACGCATTAAATAATCCCATTTCTCAAGATGTTTTCGTTTAATTTTATATAGGTTAATTACAAAAATACTTTAAAAACTCTTCGGTTTATTATTATTTTTAAAATGATATTAAATAACTATTTAATTAAATAGAATAGTTATAGCAATTTGCTATCTTTACCTATATGATTTTTAATTCTTTTTCAAACCACTCTTTTACTATTTTTTCCAAATCATTTAATTTCTGTTTGTCTCGTCCTATCAAATTTGCTTTGTTTACTTTATTGCCGGCAGTTATTATAATTTCTTTTTCTGTTATTTCAATTCCTTTTGGCTGTATGGGGTTAATTATATCAAGAATAAACTGATTGATTTCTTGGAAACTGTTTTGATCTGGCATACTTATTATCTTCACTCTTTTACTCAAGATTTCAGAAAGTTTTTTTATATTCTTACCTTTTTCCCCAACAGCTTTATAAATCAAATTTTTAGGCACGACAAAAAACATTATATTATTAAAAATAAAACAACTATCAGTCCTTATTTTAGTAATTTTTTCAAAAAGATTTAGTTGTCTTATCATACATATATCAATAGTTTTTGTTACCATTTTTTCTTTTAGTCATATTTTGTCGTTGTAATCATTTTTTCTTTATTACTTCTTCCTTTGCTTCTTTAACTTCTTTTGTTTCTTTTGTCAAAGGTCCAACAACTTTAACAAGCAAGCCCGGCAATCCTGTCCCTACTGGCACTGGTTGATTTAGGATTATATTTTCAATTACGCTTGCGAGCTCGTCTTTTGTTCCTTTTATTGTTGCGTTCACAAAATGCTTTATAGGAGTTTCAAAACTTGCTCTTGCTAAAACGCTCTTTTTCTCAGAAATTATCCCCATTCTTGTTACACCTTTAATCTCCCCTGTAGAAGTCATTGCATCTGCAACTAGTTTAATGTATCTTTCATCAACACTAAGCCCTTGTTGGTTTAAAACCTTGCTAATCTCTTCTATGATGGACTGTCTTGCTGCTTCAATTCCCAGTATCTCCGCAATTTCATGTATATTATTTGATCTTGTCTTATCTTTATCTATTCCTTTCACTTTAAGAATTTCTTGAAGATTAGAACCGTGTGTCATAATTATATAATCTTTTTCTCTTTTAATAACAAGCGCTTGTTTTATCCCTTTAATACCGGATATATGTGTTTCCTTTACTCTTTCTTTGAGTTTATATAATGTTTTAATATCTGATTTATGGCTTGAGATTATAATGTTATTATCTTTTGCCTTTCCTTCATTCAATTTCTCTGCAACTTTCTCAGGTGTTAGTTTAAATGTTTTTAATGCCTTTTCGTTAAGTAAAATCTCAATTTTCTTGTTTGTAAAATCCATTTTTATTTCAGATATCACTTCTTTTAGCTTTACTTCTTTTATCTTTTCGGCTAAACTTTTTGCATCTTTTTCATTGTTATATTCTTTTTCTAAATAAATCTCTGTTATTGGAGTAGAAGGAATTTTTCTTGCATCAAAAATTTCAATTAATCTTGGCAAACCAAGAGTTATCTGCATTTCTTGGACACCTGCAAAGTGGAATACGCTTAGCGCCATTTGTGTTGAAGGCTCACCAAAAGATTGAGCAGCTACAAGCCCTATTGCCTCTCCCGGCTGTAATTTTCCGTTTTTATGAATTTCCGAAACATCTAATCCGTCACCTCCAAATTTAAATTGTACAATATTCTCACTAGCGTCCCTTATTGTATCATCGTATTCTACTTTTAAATCTTGTAACGCATTCGCGAGTCTTCTATAAAGATAACCTGATTTTGGTGTCCTTAATGCAGTATCCATTAAAGCATCTCTACCTGTTATGCTTCCAAAGAAAAACTCGTGTGGTTCAAGCCCATCAAGGTAAGAAGAATAAATAAATCCTCTTGCTTTTGGTGAAAGATCGTGTTCTTTAAAAAAGGATAATGTTCTATTTCTATAACCAAAATTAATTCTTTTGCTCCATAATGCTTGTTGCCCAACACAACATGCAATCTGTGTAATATTTAAAATATTTCCTCTAGAGCGTGAAGCAATCATAGAATTTACTGGATTTTCTTTAGGAAATTCTTCTCTAACTACTTTTCCAATTTTTGTTCTTATTTCATTTAATGTTTGAAGTATTTTTATCTCTCTACTTTCTTCTTTTGTTTGCCCGGGTATTGGTTCAAGAGTTCCATTATAATATGACTCAATTAAATTGTTCGTTTTTTCTTCTGCTTCTCTTATTATATCTTTACTTAATTTTTTGACATTTTCATTTACTTTAAAATCAGAGACTGAAATTGAAAAACCCGTTTTTGTTAAGAAGGCTGCCCCAAGCGAAAACACTTTTTTTAAAACATCTATTGTTGTTTTTCTATCAAATTTCTTATCTATTTCTTTTATTAATTCGCCTTCTTCAGCACCGAATACATTTTTGTCTACTAATCCGCTTATTATTTTCCCGTTTTCAAATTGAATTTCGGACTTTGGTGTTTTAATCTTACAATCTATTTTTGGTAAACAATAAGAAATTACTTCTGTTCCGAGCAATTTTTTCTTATTTATTTTTGGCTCTAAATAAGATTCAAAAAGCAGCTGATCGGCATCTTCTTTTTCTATTTCATATTTTCCTAATAAATAGTTTCCGGTGATAGCGTCATTAATAAGCCCAAAAAGGTTGGAATTATCTTTAACAGACATCAAATTTTTATTAACCTCAAGCAATACTTTTGCTTCAGCTCTCGCTTCTTCTGTTTGAGGACTATGAATATTCATCTCGTCTCCGTCAAAATCCGCATTATAAGGAGTAACTACAGCAGGATGGAGCCTAAAAGTCTTGTAAGGAAGAATTTTTACATAATGTGCCATTAAACTTGGTCTATGAAGACTTGGATGTCTATTAAATAAAACAATATCACCATCCTGTAAATGTCTTTCAACTATATATCCTGGCTGTAGTTCATTAATAATTTCCTCTTTTAAATCAGGGGTAATTTTTTTCCTTTTACCATCAGGTCTTATAACATAATTTGCACCAGGATAAGTTTCTGAAAGTATAAGTTGTTTTAACCTTTCAATGTTCTGAGAATTTACTCTCTCGGCGACGGTTATAATTTTTGCAATTTCTAATGGAATACCGATTTCATTCAATTCTATTCTAGGGTCAGGACTTATAACACTTCTACTACTAAAGTTAACTCTTTTTCCAGCGAGATTATGTCTTATCCTTCCTTCTTTTCCTTTTATTCTTTCTGCAATTGTTTTAAGCGGTTGCCCGCTCCTGTGTCTTGCAGGAGGAATTTTTGCTATAGTATTATCAAAAAAAGTTGTCACATGATATTGAAGTAAATCCCACAAATCTTCTATAATTACTTCTGGTGCACCGGCGTTTAAATTTTCCCAAAGTCTTTGATTTGCTCTTATTATATCAGAAAGTTTATGCGTCAAAGCATCTTCGCTTCTTTCCCCAGTTTCTAAAGTTATACTTGGTCTTATTGTTACTGGTGGTACAATCAGTAAAGTGAGTAAAGCCCACTCTGGTCTAAAAGTCTTTACATCAATTCCTATTCCTTGCAAATCTTCGTCTTTTATTCTTTCTAAAATTTCTCTTATTTCAGAAGGAAAAATTCTTTTTCTACCAAGATAGAAAGTTGTAGGTTTTTCAAGTCTAACTTTTTCTTGTTCTGCATTACAATACGGACATTTTTTTGTATTTTGTGCTTTTTTTAATCTTTCAGTCCCGGCATATTTTTTAAAATCATTTTCTTTTAACAAAATTCTTCCACATATCTGACAGAAACTCTTAAGCATTTTTTCTATTAGCGAGACATAATGAATATGGATAACTGGCCTTGCAAGTTCAATACAACCCGGATGTCCTAAGCATTCTTTCAACGAGCCTCCGCATGTTCTGCATCTTGTCCCAGGATCTATTGCTCCGAGCCTTAAATCCATTAAGCCTCCGTCCACAGGATAACCGTCCACATCATAAAGTTCGGGTGTTACAATTTTCGCAGCCGAGATTTTCTTGATTACTTCTGGATTTAAAAGTGTAAAACTTAATGCCTTCACTTGTTTTTTTATTATTTCGCTCATTTTGATTTTTACTCGTATTTATTTTTAAGGTCAAAGCACGTTCTAATATGCATGCTTTGTAACTCTTCAAGCAATAGCTTAAAAGCATAAGATATTTCAACTGGTTGGGCTTCTACACTACCACATACAGGACAAAACACTTTATTTTTTATATAATTTTTAATTGCCATAGATCCACATTTTTCACAAATATATACCAAGGTTTTATCAGATTCGTATCTTTCCTTTAAAAGCAATGCTGCACCATGAGCAACAATTGCCTGTTGTTCCATTTCACCAAGCCTTAATGCTCCTCCTTTAGCTCTTCCTTCAACTGGTTGCCTTGTTAATAGAGTAATTTTTCCAGAGCCTCTTGCATGTATTTTATTGCTTACCATGTGTTTTAATTTAAGATAATACATATTTCCAATGTAAATTTTTGCTTCCATCATTTTTCCAGAAACAGGATCATACATTGTTTCTTTACCATCAAAACAAAAACCAAGTTCTTTAAGCTGCTCTTCAAAGTCTGTCACTTTTCTTTTTGAAAACGCAGTTCCATCTATAATTTGTCCTTTTATGGCACCTATTTTGCCTGCAAGCAACTCAATTAAATAACCCACAGACATTCTGCTTGGAATGCTATGAGGATTGAATATTAAATCAGGTTTTATTCCTCTTGCACTAAATGGAATATCATTTTCAGGCACGATTAACCCAACAACTCCTTTCTGTCCATGAGGTGCCGAAAACTTGTCTCCGAGTTCTGGATTTCTTATATCCCTTACTCTAACTTGTACAACTTTATTTCCTTCATTGTCTTGTGTTATAACTGCCATGTCTACTATTCCTTTTTCTTCTTGCCTTATTACACTACTGTTTTCTTTTTTTGTCCT
>JAWAAV010000012.1:5456-10417 GCA_038884935.1 Candidatus Pacearchaeota archaeon | reverse complement strand
TATCTGGATTATAACAATAGACATTATTAGAATGGCGATTGAAACGCTTTTTGTGTCTTATGAAGGTCCGCAAGACCCGAATGACCCTGATGATTTACGATATGGTAAAAATCAAGAAGAAAGTTTTGTAGAGTTTATTCAGATAACTGCCTCTTATCTAATTCCTCCTTTAAATGAAAGTGTAGCTTATTGTGATAGTATAAGAACTAAACTTACTCCGAGGCAGTTTCTTGAAGGATTAGAAAAATTGATAGAAACACGAGCAGGATGGAAGCCTAAACGTAGGGATATTCTTGCAATTAATACTTTGCAAGACAGAAGTGAAAATATGAAATATGCGTTTAGACATATAACTTATTTTTCTGTAGATCCAAAATCAAAAAAAGGAAAGATGACAAAAGAGGAAAAACAAGAAATTGTTAAAATGCATAGAGTAATTTCTTCAATTTATAAAGAATTTTTAAAAAGTGTAAGATATATAAACGGACACAATCATTCTAATAAAAACGGAAATTAAAATAGAAAAATCTAAAAATTTTTATTGAAATTTAGCATATTAATTAAATGCAAAACGCTTCTGCGATAACATACGATAAATATGCATGGAATTATTTTATAATAAAATATTGCTTTTTTGTAAGGAGTATAACTTTAAAGAATCATTAAAATTAGAGGGATATAAAAATAAATTAAAGAAAATTTATATGGCGGGGAATTTTGATGTAAGAGAGATTATGTCAACGATTAGCGAGAGGAATAATGTAAATCTTATTACTGGTATTATTAATAATGATTAGAAAATGCACTAAAAGCAGAGAGTTAAGGCGAGCAATTAATTTGTTTGATTTTATTTTACGATTTACAGCTTGTTGAAGAGAAATTATTTTAGTTTGTTAAAAATTTTGCAAACAAACGACTATTTTTTTAATCCTATGAAACTCTAATTTTTAATTTATCTTAAAATTATTTAACGCTTATTGCATTTACTGGGCAAGAGCTTGCTGCTTCTTTTGCACATTCTTGGTCTGTTTCTGGCTTTTTAGCGTTTGCCTTTCCGTCTTTAAGTTCAAATACAGAGTCACATATAGCAACACATGCCCCGCATCCTATACACTTTTTTTTGTCTATATTTACTTTCATATTCTAAAAAAAAAGCAGATTTTTATAAATCTTTTGAAAATTATTTTAATAAAAATATTTTTTATTCTTGACACTAAAAGAAAGTACTGTATTACTTGTGAGATTAAACAAAGATTTAAATACTTCTTATATTTTAAATAAATTAAATACAATATATTGTGCAAATAATGTAAAAAGGTACAATAGGTTGTACTTAAAAGGGGCTATGATATGTCCTTATTGTGGCTATAAAGAAAGTAAAGTAACCAATAAGAGAAATGTAGAGAAGATTGTAAGAAGAAGGCGTGAATGCCTTGGGTGTAAAAGAAGATTTACAACATACGAAAGGCCTGAAATAGGTATTACAGTAATTAAAAAAGATGGTACAAGACAAGAATATAACAGAGGTAAATTAAAGGCAGGATTTTTAAAAGCGTGCGAGAAAAGGCCTATAAGTAGAGAAAAAATAGATAAGGCAATAGAAAAAATTGAGGAAGTTTTATTAAAAAAGGGTGGCGAAGTAAAAAGTAGAGTTATTGGAGAACTTGTGATGAAAGAACTTAAAAAAATAGATAAAGTTGCATACATAAGGTTCGCAAGCGTATACAAGGAATTTAAAGATATTTCGGATTTTAAAAGTGAGCTTAAGGAAATTGGCACAAGGTAATTTAAACTAATTCGAAATAAAAATAAAAAAACAAAAAATGGTAAAAATAAATGATAAAATTAATGAAGCTATGCAAAAATTAGAAGTGGATGAGTTTAATATTAAAGACAGAAATAAGCTTAATTTTTGGCTTTCTATGATCGAAAAATATGATTATGACAAAATTGTTTCTATTTGTCTTAGAGCAGGTACAACTCCTGAAATTGCAGAAAAAATTGCAAAAGAAATTGATAGTAATTTTGATGAAGATGAAAAGAAAACTATACTTATGTCCAATATAAGAAAATTGATTTTTGCACTTTTATATAAATACGATTGGGCTGCAGCAAAAAGATTCAAAACAGATGAAATTTATATAAGAACAAGTTCTGAGAAATTTGAAGTATTCGATAGAAACAAAATTTCAAGATCTTTAATAAAAGAAACAGGCATAAACGAAGAACAGGCAGATGCAATTGCTATGGATGTTGAAAAGTTTATCAAAAATTTAAATTTAAGTTATCTTTCTTCGCCTCTTATTAGAGAGATAGTAAATGTAAAACTTCTTGAGTATGGTTTAGAAGACGCAAGAAAAAAGTATACTAGAATTGGAATGCCAATATATGACATAGAACAAATGATTTCAAGAGGCACTTCTACTGACATAAAGAGAGAAAATGCAAATCTTCAACACACGCCAGAAACAATAAACTGGATAATTTCGGGCGAGACGCTTGAGCAATACGCAGCACTTAAACTTTTTCCCCAGAACTTAATGGACTCTCATATATCAGGAGACTATCATGTACATATCCTTTCAAATGCCGCAACAAGGCCGAATTGTATCCAACACTATCCTCCTTTATTTTTTAAATACGGATTAAAAGTTGATGGTACTGGGACACATACTTCTGTTGCAGGCCCGGCAAAACATCTTTCTGTAGCGATACAACACTGTGCAAAAATAATGTTGGCAGCACAAACTCAAATGGCCGGTGGGCAGAGTATAGATTGTTTCAATGTATGGCTGAGTCCTTTTGTTAAAGGATTAAGCGATGAGGAAGTTAATCAGGCTGCACAAGAATTTATTTATGAACTAAATCAGAGTTATGTCGCTAGAGGTGGACAGGTTGTTTTTAGTAATATTAATTTTGAATTTGGAATTCCCGATTGGTTAAAGAATGTGCCAGCAATAGGACCTGGTGGGAAAGAAATGGGTGTTTACGGAGATTATGAAGAAGAAGCGAATAGGTTCATGAGAGAATATTTGAAAATAAAAATTAAAGGGGATTACACTGGAAAGCAACACATGTTTCCTAATGATGTTTTTAAAATAAGAAAAGACACTTTCAAAAAATATCCAGAAGAAATAAAACTTGTTCATGATTTTATAGCAAAATATGGCACGCCTTATCTTGCAAATGGATTACCAGAATGGCAAACTGAAAATTTTAATTATATGGGGTGCAGGACAAGGCTTGATAGTTGTTATGCAGGACCTTGGGGCACACTAAGAACTGGAAATGATATATACATAACGCTAAATCTACCGAGAATTGCATATGAGGCCAAGGGAAATGACGACAAATTTTTTGAAATACTCAACAAAAGGCTCGAAAAGATGACAGAAATCCTTCTTATAAAACATAAAATTACTGATAACATACTTCATGTGCAAAATCTTTTGAAATTCTTGTCTCAAAAGTTTGGCAATGAGGAATATTATAATTTAATGAACACGACAAAGACGTTTGGATATACCGGCTTAACAGAGGCTGTCAGATTCCATATAGGAAGCCATTTACACGAGAGTAAAGAGGCGCAAGAATTCGGGCTTAAAATAATTAAGAGAATGAGGGAGTTTTGTGGCGAATGCATTAAAAAATATGGACTAAGATTTTCTTTGATAGCAAGCCCTGCTGAAACTTGTGCTGCGAGGCTGGCTAAATTGGATATTACCAGATTTGGAAGAAACGTGGTATTTTCAGGAACAAAAGAAGCTCCGTATTATACAAATAGCCATATGGTTAAAATGGATGCGAATATTCCCCTTGCAGAAAAAATTAAAATAGAACAAGATTACCATCCGCTTGCAAACGGAGGCCACATTTTACATATTTGGCTTGGAGAACAATCACCTTCTCCTGAAAGCCTAATAGAAATGAGCAAAAAGATTTGTAAAACCAATATTGGGTTTTTTGCATATACAAAAGATTACAGTGTTTGCAATCCATGCAGTAATTTTGAATACGGCTTGAAGCAAAAATGCGGGAATTGCGGAAGTGAAGATTTATCTAGGTATAGTAGAATAACAGGTTATTATCAAAAAGTAGAAGGTTGGAATCCTAGCAAAAAACAGGAATTGAAAGACAGATATAGGTATAATGAACCTGAATGTAAGGCTGATAGTTGCGGGTGTGATTAATAGAGAAAACAATAGTAAACTACTCAGTCTATGAGGTAGACAGTTGCGAACAACTGCAGATTGTTTTTACCTAGAAAAGCCCGAACAAACCGCTCGCTTGCTTAAGCGAAAACACAAAATTTCAGGATAATTTAATAAAATAAGTTTATTTAAATTAAGAAAATTTTTGCGGTTAAAAAGATATTAAGATTAATGCCCCTCACTTAACTTTAATTAAACAAAAACATTATCTCTTACAGAATGGATTTTGAAATAAAGGGTTTTGTGCCAAACTCGCTTGTAGATTGGGACGGAAAAGTGTCGAGTGTGATTTTTTTAGGAGGATGTAATTTCAAATGTAAATTTTGTTCTAACAAGGATTTAGTACTTGAGCCAGAAAAATTGAAGTCAATAAGTTTTGAAAGTATAAAAAATTATCTTGAAAAAAATAAAGATTTTATTGATGGTGTTGTTATAACCGGTGGAGAGCCGTGCCTACATCAAAATTTATTTGAGTTATGTAAAACAATCAAAAAATTAGGATTTAAGGTAAAAATCGATACAAATGGTTCTTATCCTGAAATACTTCAACAACTTTTAGATAAAAAACTTGTAGATTGTGTTGCAATGGATATTAAAACTTGTTTTGAAAAGTATAAAGAAATTACTAATACTGAGGTAGATATCGAAAAAATAAAAAAATCCATTTTGATTGTTGCAAAATTTCCTGAATATGAATTTAGAATAACAATGTTCCCAGAAATAAAATACGAAGACTTAATTAAACTTGCT
>JAWAAV010000012.1:0-5446 GCA_038884935.1 Candidatus Pacearchaeota archaeon | reverse complement strand
TAAACCAGTTGAAGTGCCCACCCGTTGTCCAGTTTGTCAATCAAAATTGGTGCGGGAAGCGGATGAAGTCGCCATTCGTTGCATTAATGCCTCTTGCCCAGCGCAAATTAAAGGTAGGCTTATGCATTTTGCCAGTCGCCAAGCAATGGACATTCGAGGATTAGGCGATGTGATTATTGAAACATTAGTTGATAAAAAACTAGTTAAAGATTTTGCCGATTTGTATCATTTAAAATACGAAGACTTAATTAAACTTGCTGAATATTTAAAAGAAAACGGAGCAAACAAAGCATTTTTTATACAGCAATTTAGACCTGATGAATGCCTCGATGAGAAAGCAGAAAAAATTAAACCTTATAAAAAAGAAGAGCTTGAAAATTTTCTTGAGAAAATTAGAGGATATTTTGAGAAGTGCGGGTTGAGAAATGCTTAATTTTATTAACTTTTGGAATTAACAATAAATATCAAAAATAAAAGATTAATTTTTATTTTCAAAGAATGTTTTAAATTATAATAATGTTTAAATACTATTTAATAAAAAACAAAATATGATAATTGGGCTGACTGGAACACTAGGAGCTGGAAAAAGCGAAGTGGCGAAATACGCAGCTCAAAATGGAATTTTTCATCTTTCTGTGAGAAGTTTTCTTGAAGAAGAATGCAAAAGAAGGGGTATCGAGCCTAACAGAGATAATTTAGTGAAAGTTGCAAATGAAATAAGAACAAGGGAAGGTTCTGCTTATCTTGTGAAAGAATTGTGCAAAAACTGTTATGAGAATAAGATATATATAATTGAAAGCATTAGATGTCCGGGAGAAGTTGAAGAGACTAAGCAGAGAGGAGGACTAATATTTGCGATCGACGCATATCCTGAAATTAGGTATGACAGAATCATAACAAGAAAAAGCTTGACAGATAGAGTCTCTTTTGAAAAATTCCTTGAAGATGAAAAAAGAGAAATGCATTCAACAGACCCAAATGAACAAAATCTTTCATTTTGTATGGAGAATGCAGATTATTTAATACTAAATAATGGTACTTTAGAAGATTTACACGAGGAAGTTAAAAAATCTGTGCTTAGTATTGACAATAATGGAAAAATGAAAAGAAGGCCGAGTTTTGAAGAAATGTTTATGAGGCAGGCATTTGAATGGAGCTTAAGGAGTACTTGTTTAAGAAGACAAGTAGGAGCGGTTATTGTCAAGAATAACACTTTAATTTCCCAGGGTTATAACGGACCTCCGAGAGGAGTAAAGCATTGCGAAGAGAGAGGAGGTTGTTTAAGGCAATTACTTAATATCCCCTCAGGACAACAATTAGAGAAGTGTTATGCTAAACACGCAGAAGCAAATGCCATACTAAATGCCGGAAGGACTGGAAGAAGTGTTGTTGAAGCAAAACTTTTTTGTACACATTATCCGTGTTCGTTTTGCACAGGAGATATAATACAAGCAGGAATAAACGAAGTGATATATCTTTGGGGTTATGATAGCGGGGGAATGGCAAAACAACAATTTGACGAAGTAGGGGTTAAAGTTGTAAGATTCTCTGGAGCAACTCCGATGGGATTTGTAAAATTTTGGAATTAATATTCTAAAAATTAATAAGTATGCTTTTACGAATTCTGAAAAGCTTTAAAAATATGTTTTGTTTTCTTGAAAGTATAAAGACCCCGTAGCTCAGCCTGGTAGAGCACTGGCCTTTTAAAGACCACCTGCGGATTTTTAAAATCCTGCAGCCCTTTAAAGCAAGCCAGGTGTCGCGGGTTCAAATCCCGTCGGGGTCATTTGTTATTTACTCATATGAAAAAATATAAAAAGAAATTCATAAAATAAATAATAATTATGTTGATTGTTAATAAGTGTAAAAGTAATTATAGTAATATGATATTACTAAATCTCTACTGCTTTATACTTTAGTTTTTTAATTATGCTTATGGCACTCTTACTTAACGGTCTCTTCTATTCTTTATTTTTATATCTGTGCAATTAAATGCACGAATAAGAATCTTTCTACTCTTCAATTCTCTCTAGAGCTTCTTTTATATTTTTAGTAAGATTTTTCATAGACTGCTCAAGCTGTTCCCTATTTTTTGTTCCTGTACAAACAAGCTTTCCATTAGTAAAGAGTAAGAAAGTAGCAGGAGGTTCTGCAAGTTTATAGACAAGACCAGGAAATTGTTCGGGTTCGTATTCAGTATTTTCTAATTCGAGAGCAAGCATATTCAAGTTTAGGCGCATATCGATAGTGCCGCTTGCCACAATATTTTGAACTTTTATTTTTGGTTTTGTTTTTACTTTTACTCCAATTTTCCCTAATTGCCTTATTACTGCTTTAATAACAAGTTTTACTTGCCCTATACTTTTTGTTCCTGTACAAACCAAATTACCAGAACTAAAAACAAGAACTGCAGACTTTGGTTTTGGGATTCTTAAAACGAGTCCTGGAAACTGTTCGGGATTATATTCAGTATTCCCGTGACTTCTTGCAAGTTTTGTTAAAGGCACTTGAACATTCAAAGAAGTTGTAGCTACAATATTTTGTACTCTCAAAGAAGATTTTAACTTTGACATTTTATTACTTAATGGGGACTTTGGGATATATTTTTAAATTTTTCTAGCTTTAAAAAGCTTTCTATTCTGCTCCTCGATAAAATTAGGACAAAAAATTTAAAATGTTAAAATACTAATTTATATTATGGAGGATTATGAGAAAAACATAACAAGAAGTTTGATAGGAAAATTAATTGGAGGAAGTACGGGTTTGATAGCAACAGTTGGTGCAGGTGTTGGAATTGAAAAATTATTACAAAATAATTTGACTAATTTAACACAAGATGCAAGAATAATTATCACACTAATGACTTCTACAATGTTGTCGTTTCCACTAACACTCTCTTTTTCGAGAATCGGAGAATACTTAGGATATAGAGGAATACGAGATATTTCTTCAGACATTTATATATACCTAACTAAACTTATAAAAAAATTAGTTAATAGAAGAGAAGAATACTAATAATTACAAAGATTTTTATCTTTTATTTTTCCTTTTTTTCAAACCAACTTTCAAACCATAAACTAATTTTTAAAATTTTCAACAAAATTCCAACGCCCAGTAAAACAATTCCTGAAATTAAAAAATAAAAGAGATAATTTGAAATTACAAAATAAATATTCGAGATTAATTTGCTCATAAAATTCTTTACAAAATTAGGACTTTCTACAGGGATTTTATTTAACAATTTTAGAAAAAGAAAATTTAAAGGATAACGAAATAAAGAAACAATGATAAAATCAATTCCTACTAAGATAAAACCCGAGAATAAAAACAGTCCTAATCCGAAAATCACAGAAAAAATTAAAGCTAACATAGAATATGAAACAAGTCTCTCGTTAATCTTCTTTAGAGAAATATCTGTTTCAAATCCTACATCTCTTAAGTTTCCGTCATAAATTCCTTCAAACATTTTATTGAGAAGAACGTCTTTAAACCTATCTTCAGAAACAACATCTTCTTTTTCTATTGTTATATTCTTTTCTCCAAATTTCAAATTTAAAATTGATTCATTTGGATAAAATGCGAAATAGCTTTTGGAGTAATTATAAAATAAGATTACATTGTGTGTAAATTCAGGATCTTGTAATGTAGTGTTTTTTAAATTAAATATAAAAAAATTTTCTTCCGTAGTCTTAGCAAGAGAGTTTATCAGTACAAAAGAAATAAGCGAACAAATAAATAAAGTAGAAAGAAAGTATTTTATTAACCATTTAATTAATCCCATGATTAATTAAGAAAAAACACATTTATAAATATAATTCACATTTTAAAATTATGTCAAAGATTGGTTTAGAAATCCATGGCTATTTACAAACAAAAGAAAAATTGTTTTGTCGTTGTAAAGCAGCAAGACATTCGGCAAAACAAGAAATTAAACCGAATTCTTTTGTCTGCCCGATTTGTACTGGGCAACCAGGTTGTAAACCAATGCTTCCAAACGCAGAAGCAATAAAAAAAATAATTCAAATATCTTTATTATTAAATTGCAAAATAAATACTTTTGAAAAAGGAAAAAAACTTATTTGGCAAAGAAAACATTATGATTGGCCAGATTTGCCTAAAGGTTACCAGAACACACTTTCTGGCCCGTATTCTGTTCCTGTTGGAGAAAATGGCGAGTTTGAAGGAATAAGGATTAAAGAGATACATTTAGAAGAAGACCCTGCTGCATGGAATCCTGAAACTGGTTGTATTGATTATAATCGTTCTGGTCTGCCTCTTGTGGAAATCGTTACAGAACCTGACTTCAAAAATGAAGAAGAAGTAGAGCTTTGGTTAAAAAAACTTATACTCACTTTAAATTATATCAAAGCGATTGATAAAAACGCCGGTTTGAAGGCAGACGTCAATGTTTCAACTTCTGGGGAGCGCGTGGAAATTAAGAACATAACAAGTATAGAAAGTATAAAAGCAGCAATAAAATATGAAATAGAAAGGCAGTCTAAAGAAGAAATAAAAAGAGAAACACGGAGATTTGATGAGAAAACAGGAAAAACAATTTTAATGAGGACAAAAGAGCAAGCGGAGGATTATCGTTTTATTCCTGATCCTGATTTACCTGTAATTAGGTTATATGAGAAAGAAGTTTTGGAATTAAAAGAAAAACTTCCAGAAACTCCTATGCAAAAACTACACAAGCTTGTTATAAAATTCAAGCTTAATAAACAAGAAGCAGAAATTTTGACAAAAAATCTTGGTATTGTTGAGTTTTATGAAAAAATTTGTGAGAAAATAAATCCGAAATTTGCTTTGCCGTGGGTCACAATAGAACTTCTGCGTGTATTGAATTGGAACAAAAAATCTTTAGAAGAAGTGGAAATTGCGCCAAAGCATTTTATTGAGTTGTTAGAAGAAGTTAAAAAAGGAAGAATAACTGAATTAAAAGCAAAGCAAATTCTAAATGATTTTGTTCCTAAATCTTTTTCTGTTAAAGCAAAACTTCAAGAATTTAAAGCAATAACAAATAAAGAAGAAATTGAAGAAATTTGTAAAAAAGTTATAGAGCAAAATGAAAAAGCGATAAATGATTATAAGCTTGGCGAAGAGAAAGCATTAAACTTCTTAATAGGCGAGGTAATGAAAGCAAGTAAAAGAAAGGCCGATTTTAAAACAACCAAAGAAATTCTTATAAACATGTTGAAAAGTTCTTTTTAAGAAGAGCGCGTATAAACCTTATTAAAATTCTTGTTCAATAAGAATTATAAATTTTAGTGCAATAGCGTAGAAGGCAAATTTTGAGTCGCGAGGTTGTTGAATTAATTCTTTCTGTCTATTCTTTTTGCATAATAATGACGTGATTTACATCACTTATTCTTGTTTGGTCAATTAATTTTTTTATGATTCTCTTCAAATATTAAACTAACTCTTTCTAAAACAGAATTAGAAAAAA
>JAWAAV010000011.1:0-10611 GCA_038884935.1 Candidatus Pacearchaeota archaeon | reverse complement strand
TGCGAGTCTTGAAAAACCCGTATAATTAATTTTCCATATAGTATCCTCGTTATTTGTATAGTTATGCGAAGACTCTAGGACATAATCTTCTGTATTTCCATTTAATGTCAAATTTTTTATTGTACATCCTCCTAAATCAGGATGAGTATAGTTTATTCCCGTATCAATTATGCATATTGTTTCTCCCTCGCCAGTTATATTTATTCCATTTACTTGAACTTGCCATGTGGGCGTTGCATTAATTAGAGGAACAGAATCCTGCAAAAATGCATGAACAGGCTCGTCATATTCGATTCTTTCTACCCTTTCATCTAACTCAAGTTTTGCAAGTTCTTCTTTAGTCAAGCTTGCAGAAAACCCATTAAAACTTGTGAATCGGTGTTTTACTCTTTCTTTGTTTATTTTATTTATTGTTTGTTCTCTTAATACTTGACTCGAGATCATTTTAAACTCACTGGGCAAATCTTTTTGCTCTTTCAAAACAACAATTACTTTTGCTTTTCCTTTTTCTTGAATTTCTTTTATAACTTGGCTATCAATTTTATTTGACTCTTTGCTCTCACTAGTATTAGAAGTTAAAAGTATAAATATTAAAAATATAAAAGTTAGGCTAATTATTACCCTCTTTTTCATAATTTCTAAACTAAAATTTAATATTTAAACCTTATCACAGCCTACTCTAAATTTATTATGTTTTTGTATTAATTTCTTTTCTGCTATTAATCACTTTCAAATATCTTAAATATAAAAAATTATAACTTTTGTTTAAAGAAATATTTCTGTATAAAATTATTTACTAATTCTTAGTTAAACTTGTAACGATTACCCGACTTTTTGGCATTTTTCGTTTTTATATTCACAACTTACATTTTCACAAGCATACACTGCAATACAAATTAAATCTTTTGGGCATTCTTTTTCAAGTTTTTCCTGTGTAATCTTTGCCTCTTCTTCTGTCATACATTCTTGCCTTCCTCCCATTTCACAACCACAGCATGTCGTTGTCTGTAATACACATTTATTCTGTTGGTTTATCTCACCAGGTTTTTCTTTTATTGATTCTAATACTACTTTAACTGCAATACCTAAAAACAATATTAAGATACAAATAAGAATATAAAACAGAGCTCTATTATAAAAAAATTTTAAGTTTGTTAAGCTAATTCTTTTTATCTTATTTTTATCTTTTCTTTTCATATATTCTTCTATTAAATTTATCTTAAAAAGTCTTGCTTTTTATTTTCTTAATCACTTTTTGACAACATATTTAAATACCTTTTTCTAATTCTTTTGTATGGAAATCTATACAGTTGGCGGTTTTTCTGAAGTTGGTAAAAATATGACTGTTTTAGATTTTGGAGAAGACGCAATTATTATTGACGCAGGCTTATACTTGCCTCCAATAGTAGAACTTGAAGAACGCGAAGGTATAATGACGGAAAAACGTCTTAGAGCAATTGGAGCGATTCCTGACGATACTATTTTAGATAGTTTAGAGATCCGTAAAAAAGTTAGAGCCATATTAATAAGTCACGCTCACCTTGATCATGTCGGAGCAGTTCCTTATATGGCTGGAAGATATAACGCAGAAATTATTGCAAGTCCATTTACATCAGAAGTTTTGAAAACCTTAATAGAAGATGAACATATAAATTTTAAAAATCAAATTAAGACAATACAACCAAATTCTTCTTATATTATTAAAGGCAAGATGCAAGATTATCAAGTTGATTTTCTTAATATTACACATTCTACTCCGCAGACCTCTCTTATAGCAATTCATACAAAAGAAGGAATTGTTTTATATGCGAATGATTTTAAGTTTGATAACTCTCCTCAATTAGGTCAGAAGCCGAATTACGATGCCATAAAAAAACTCGCAAAAGAAGGAGTTAAAGCTTTAATTGTAGAAAGTCTTTATGCTGCAGAAGAAAGAAAAACACCAAGCGAGAAAGTTGCCAAAGCCTTACTTGAAGATGTAATGCTTACTATAGAAAATAAAAATTCCGGCATGCTTGTCACAACTTTTTCAAGTCATATTGCAAGGTTAAAGAGTATTGTCGAATTTGGAAAAAAGCTGGGCAGAAAAATAGTCTTTCTTGGAAGAAGTCTTCAGAAATATGTTTCTGCCGCTATAATTTGTAATATCTGTCCGTTCCAAAAAGAAATTTATCTTATAAGTTATAGAAGAAAAGTAGAGGCTATATTAAAAAAAATAAATCAAGAAAGAGATAAATATTTGATTGTTTGTACAGGTCATCAAGGCGAACCAGGTTCTGTACTAGACAGAATTTCGAGACATGAAACTCCGCTAAAACTCTCACGTAACGATAATGTAATTTTTTCTTCAAGGGTTATTCCGGCAGAAGTAAATATAGCAAATAGAGCACAACTTGATAAAAGACTAAAACAAAAAGGAGTAAGAATATTTAGTGATGCTCATGTAAGTGGACACGCCAGTAGAGAGGATTTACGCGATTTTATAACAATGGTAAGTCCGGAGCATATTATTCCTGCTCATGGAGATTTATCAAAACTTTCTGCGTTGGCAGAACTTGCAAACGAACTTGGTTACAAACTTGGAAAAACATGTCATATTTCCCAAAATTTGCAAAATATAAAAATATAATAAAATAAATTTACTAAAATTTAATTTAAATAATATAAGAAAATGCAAAAAATAGATATCATAGGAGCATTTCAAATTGCACAACAACGAGGCCATTCTATAGAGGAAATAAAGCAAACTTTAATTAATGCAGGTTACAATCCTCAAGATATTGAAGATTCTCTTCAAGCCTTTTTGCAAGGCCCAAAACCTCAAATAAAACCTCTTCCTACTATAAAATTAAAAAAAACATCTCCCTATCTTTTGATTTCTATTATAATAAGTTTGATAATAGTTTTAGGTTTACTTAGTTACTTGCTTTATAGAATTTTAATGAGTTAAGATGATTTATCAACCAAAAGAAGACTCTTATTTTCTATCAGAAATTTTAAAAAAATTTTTTAAAAACTTATCTGTTAAAAATAAAAAATTTTTGGACATGGGTTCTGGTTCTGGCATACAAGCTGAAACTCTCCTTCAATTCACTGAAATAACAAATATCTTATGCACAGATATCGATAATCAGGCTATAGAATTTTTAAAGAAAAAGAGGTTCAATGTAATACAATCAGATTTATTTTCTAATATTAAAGAAAAATTTGATTTTATTATTTTTAATCCTCCTTATTTACCCGAAGATAAATACGATAAAGAAAAAGACACAACAGGCGGGAAATATGGAGACGAAATAATTCTAGAATTTTTAAAACAGGCAAAAAACTATTTAAAAAAAGAAGGCAAAATATTTCTTCTTTTGAGTTCTTTAACTCCCAAAAAAAGAATTTTTAATTTCTTAAAAAAGAATTATAAATTTAAAAAACTTGCTCAAAAAAATTTATTTTTCGAAACTTTGGAAATTTGGCTTATCCAATTTGCTTAATTTTTTATTTTAACTTTCTTATTTAAAACTTATTTTTTCTTGCTTCTAACTTCAGAATAAGCAACCGCCGTGGCTACAACTCCTGTAAAAATTAATATTATAATATTAACAACATTTTTATCCTGTCCTATTAGTGCGGTTTTGATCGCAAAAATTAAAAATATATAGATTACAAAATAAAAGAAAATCTTTGAAAGTATTTCATAACCACTAATTTTACTTTCTTCTATTATCTCTTTTAAGTATTGCGCAATAACAAAGCCTACCCCTGCTATAAGTAACGCTCCTGTTAATGCCGGTATAACAAGCAGTACAGATACCAGCCAACCAGTAAGTTGAGGGATATCCAGTTGTGTAAGTGCGAGATTGACAAAAATAATATAAATACTCCATCTAATAACAGTAATAAAAAGTTCTATAAAACTCTTTTTTATTGTCTCTTCAATTCTTGACCTTTCTACGCTTTTTCTTAAAATTCTAGTAACAAACCTACCAAGTAAAATACCTATAAAAAGCAAAATCGCTGCAAAAATAAAATTAATAAGGAAAACATCTAAGCTTTCTATCCCCTCGAAACTTATCTTTTTTAAAAAACTAGACCATAAACCCATAATTCTTCGAGGACAATTAAGTTTATAAAACTTATGTTTAATTATAACTATTTATTTAAAGATTCGTATCCTTATTAAAAAATGAAATTTTCTCATATCGCAGACTGTCATTTGGGAAGTTGGAGGCAACCAGAACTTCGTGATTTAAATTTAAAAAATTTTCAAGAAGCTATAGAAAAAAGTATAAAAGAAAGAGTGGATTTTGTTCTAATTACAGGTGACTTATTTGATTCTGCTTATCCTACCATAGACATATTAGAAGAAGCTTTTTTTCAATTAAAAAAACTTAAGGATGCAAGTATTTCTTGTTTTTATATTGCAGGCAGCCATGATTATTCGGCAAGCGGAAAAACTTTCCTTTCTGTTTTAGAAAAAGCAGGTTTCTGTCAAAATATTTTTAGTCCAGAAAATCGAGGAGATGAAATTATACTCAACCCGATAATATTCAAAAATATTGCTTTATACGGATATCCTGGCAAAAAATCCGGAATAGAAGTAGAAGAATTGAAAAAAATAAAACTTCAAGATGCCCCAGGATTTTTCAAAATCCTTGCTTTACATACAAGTTTAAAAAAAGCAGTCAAAAATTTGCCCGTAGAAGCAGTAGAAGAAGAAAATTTACCGAAAGCAGATTACTATGCTCTTGGACATTTACATATAAATTATATTGATGGAAGATTTGTTTATGCTGGCCCTACATTTCCCGATAATTTTCAAGAACTTGAGGAACTTGGCCACGGAAGTTTTTATATTGTTAATACCTCACCTTTCGAAGCTAAAAGAATTAAACTTGATACTAAAAAAACTCTCTTGATAGAAATAGAAATTAAAAACACTCTCACAGCAACCGATAAAATTCTTTCTGAATTAAAAAATAAAGATTTGAAGGAAAAAATTATTTTGCTAAAACTTTATGGAAAAATTGAAGTTGGAAAAATTAGTGATATAAATTTCAAAAAAATAGAAGATTTTATTAAAGAAAAACAAGGTTATACTTTATTAAGAAATATTTCAAAGCTAGTTTCAGAAGAGCCAGAATTTAAAATACAAGTAGAAAATATGGACAAATTAGAAGAAGAAATTATAAAAAAATATTGTGAAGAAAAAAAATCAAAATTTAATTCTTTAATCTCTTCTTTAGTTTATGCACTCTCTATCGAAAAACATGAAGATGAAACTTCTGTAGCATTTTCAACAAGGCTTTATAATGAACTTAAAAAATTGATAAAAATTTAAAATGATCATTAAAAAAATCCGCCTTAAAAATATTAGGAGTTATGAAGACCAAGAAATAGAGTTTCCGGAAGGTTCTATCTTGCTTTCCGGGGATATCGGCTCTGGCAAAACTAGTGTTTTACTTGCAATTGAATTTGCTCTTTTCGGCCTTCAACCAGGACAAAAAGGAGCCTCTTTACTGAGAAACGGAAAAGAGGAAGGCTCTGTAACTTTTGAATTTAATGTCGATGGCAAAGATATTATTATAGAAAGAAGTTTAAAAAGGGGAAAGTCTGTAAACCAATCTTCAGCAAGTTTGATTATCGAAGGAGAAAAAAAGAGTATTTCTGTTACAGAACTTAAAAATTTTGTTCTTTCGATATTAAACTATCCGCCGGAATTCGCTAAAAAAACAAATCTTCTCTACAAATTTACTGTTTATACACCCCAAGAAGAAATGAAACAAATAATACTCGAAAATCCAGAAACGCGTCTTGATACTTTAAGGCATATTTTTGGTATAGATAAATACAAATTGATAAAAGAAAATACCGAGATAGTTACAGCGAAAATAAGAGAGCAAATACGAGAGAGCGAAGGAGCGATAAAAGACCTAGAAGAAAAGAAAAAAGAAGTAGAAGAAAAAAAGAATAACCTCTCTTCTTTAGAGAATCAATTAAAGAATAACAAAAATATTTTAATTGAGAAAAAACATTCAAGAGAAAAAATAGAAAAAGAAATTAAAGAAATAGAAAACAAAATTAAAGAAAAAGAAAGTTATGAAAGAGAAATAGAAAAAACAAATGTCATGCTTCTTAGTAAGAAAGAACAGATGAAGAATCTTCTTGCCGAAAAAAAAGATTTAGAAAACCAAATTAATGAGATTAAAAAAATAAAATTTGATGAAAAAGATTTTTTCTCTTTGCAATCAAAAAAAGAAAATTACGAAAGAGAAGAAAAACAAAAAGATAAAGAAAGAATAGAAATTCTTGGCAAAATAAACGCTTTAAAATCGAAGATTTCTGAAGCAGAAAAACTAAAAGAGCAGATTTCAAGTTTAAGAATGTGTCCTACTTGTTTTCAACTTGTTGCCCAAAATTATAAAGAAAATGTTTTAAGAAAATTTGAAGAAGATATTTTACTCGGAAATAAAAAACTTTCAGAGTTAGAAAAAGAAAAAGAAAAGATTTTAGTGGATATTTCTTCTCTTGAAAAAGAAATTTTTAATATTGATAAAAAACTTGAACAATTTAATCTAATAAAAGTGAGACTCGAGGCTTTAGAGGATAAACAAAAAAGACTTTCTTACGTAGAAAAACAAATCATCTCGATTAGCAATGATATTGAGATGTTAGATAAGCAGGTTGATAGGTTAAAAAATCTAACATTTGAGCTAAAAAAATATGAAAATATTTTTAATTTTAAAAACAAAGAACTGCAATTTGCATTGAACGAAGAAAAAAAATCCGAAATTTTAATAGCAACAACAGAAAAAGAGATTGAACTAACTAAGAAAAATATTGAAAAAATAAATAACGAGATTCTTGAAAAAGAAAAAATAAAATCAAATCTTTTATACATTTCAGAGTTAGAAGATTGGCTTTCAAAAGATTTTTCATCTTTAATTAGCTTTACAGAAAAAAATGTTATGCTTAAACTAAGAGAAGAGTTTTCAAAACTTTTCTGCGAATGGTTTAATATTCTTGTTCCAGACACATTTACAACGCGCCTTGACGAAGATTTTACACCAATTATAGAACAGCATGACTTTTCTTTAGATTATAGCTTTCTATCAGGCGGAGAAAGAACTGCTGTGGCTCTTGCTTATAGACTTGCTTTAAATCAAGTTATAAACTCTTTACTTTCAAGAATAAAAACAAAAGACGTTGTTATTTTAGATGAACCCACCGACGGATTTTCGGAACAGCAGCTCAATAAAATGCGCGATGTCCTAAATCAATTAAACATTAAACAGCTTATTATGGTGAGCCATGAACAACAAATAGAAAGTTTTGTTGAGAACATAATTAAGTTTAGAAAAGAAAATGGCATAACAAAAGTAGAATACAAAAAATAATTTTTCAAAAATTTTCTCCACAACAATCTTCAATAATAAATTCCTTAGGATATTCTTCTTTGTTTAAAGCTATCTTTGATACTTTCTTCGATATTTTTTTATTACTACATTTAATTATTTTAGAAAAGTAAATGCATCTTTAAAAATTCTTCAAACTTTTTAAATATAAAGCATTAAAAATCTATAATATTTAGGTATTCAGTAAACTTAAGAAATTTAATTTTATTATATATTCATCTTCAACTTTTTTTAATCACAATGCAAGCTTTCCGAAACCTTTATAAATTACCTGTTTCTAAATAAATTATAAATTCTATTAATTGTATAGAGTATTCTAAAATGGATGAAGAATTAAAAAATAAGATTTTAAAAACAGGTACAAGTGTAATAGGCATTGTTTGCAAAGACGGAGTGATTGTTGCCGCGGATAGGCAAGTTACCGCTGGTACAAGTATTGTAATACAAAAAAATATGAAAAAAGCAACACAAATTAATAGTTACTTGGTTGGTGCTTGGTGCGGTAATGCAGCAGATGCTCAAATGTTAGCAAGAATTGCTGTTGCGGAATTAAAACTAAAAGAGTTAAGAAGTAAGCAAAGGCCGACAGTTAAAGAAGCAGCAAGTTTAATCTCAATGATGTCATATAGGAACATAAGACAATTTACAATGATTCCCAATATTGTAGGTTCTTTAATCGCCGGCTTTAACGAAGACGGAACAACAGAACTTTATAGTATAGAACCTGCAGGCGGGATTTATCAAGTTGAAGATTATGATGCCAACTTTGGTTCGGGGATGCCTTACATACTTGGCTTGCTTGAAAGAATGTATAAAAAAGATATAACTGTAAAACAAGGCGCAGAGCTTGCAGTTGAAGCTTTAAAAGCAAGCACTCAGAGAGATACTGCTTCAGGATATGGTATAGATGTTTTTGCAATAACAAAAGACGGTATAAAACACGTGGTAGAACAAGATATTATTCCAGAATATAAAGAGTCTAAAGCAAAGTAAAGTCACTTAAATTTATTTTAATTAATTCCTATCTCTTTAAAATGACAGACATCTTAAAAAGTATAACAGACGAGCTGCCGCGAGGTTCTATTACAAGTGCAAATTTTGAAGGCGCTAATATAGTTCTCTATACTAATAATAAGCAATTTTTTTTAGAAGGAGAACCAAAAATTAAAGAAATTGTTAATAAGATTAAAAAAAGAATCGAATTGAGGGCGGATAAAGAAATTCTTCTTAGTAACGAAGAAACAGAAAAAATCATTAGATCTATAGTACCACAAGAAGCAGAAATAACAAATGTGATATTTGAAAATTATAGAAGTGTCGTCGTTATAGAAGCAAAAAAGCCAGGACTTGTTATTGGAAAAATGGGTTCGATTTTGCAAGAAATACGTCAAAAAACTTTATGGATTCCACAAGTTCAAAGAAGCGCCGCAATTACAAGTAAAATAACCGACGACATTCGCGAAGTCCTTTACCAAAATAATATTTTTAGGCGCAAATTTCTTGATAGTATTGGGAAAAAAATTTACAAAGAATGGAGCCCTGAAAAGATAGACGAATGGGTAAGAATAACTTTTCTTGGTGGCGGCAGACAGGTTGGGCGTTCTTGTTTACTTCTGCAAACTCCAATCTCAAAAATACTTTTAGATTGTGGAATAGATGTTGCAGCTCAAGGTCAGGATATATTTCCATATTTAAATGTTTCAGAATTTGATTTAAATGAAATTGACGCAATTATTGTAAGTCATGCTCATCTCGATCATACAGGTGTTATACCTTATCTTTATAAAATGGGTTATAAAGGTCCTTGTTATTTAACTGCCCCAACAAGAGACATTTCTGCCTTACTTGCTCTTGATTTTATTGGTGTAGCTTATAAAAAAGCAACAGCTCCAATTTTTTCTTCAACAGATGTTAAAGAGATGGTTAAACATTCTATATGCGTAAATTATAATGAAGTTACTGATATAACTCCTGATATAAGGTTGACTTTCTATAATGCAGGGCATGCTCTTGGATCTGCGATGATACATCTTAATATAGGTAATGGTCTTCATAATATCCTCTACACAGGCGACATGAAATTCGGAAAAACTCGGCTTTTAGATGCTGCAGTAGCCAATTTCCCAAGATTAGAAACAGTGATAATTGAATCTACTTATGGCGGAAAAGAAAATGTGATGCCTCCAAGACAAGAAGCTGAAGATCAGTTAATAAAAGTTATTCAACAGACAATAGAAAGAAAAGGAAAAGTTTTGATTCCCGAATTAGGCCTCGGCAGAGCCCAAGAAACAATGCTTATAATTGAAGATGCAATAAGACAAAAAAAGCTTCCAGAAATACCTGTTTATATAGATGGTATGATATGGGATATTAATGCTATTCACACAGCTTATCCAGAGTTTTTATCAGGGAATGTTCGAAGCATGGTTTTTCAAGATCAAAATCCATTTGCCTCTCCAATTTTTAAAAGAGTTGGCTCAAGTCAAGAAAGAAAACAAGTAATTGAAGGTGGCCCATGCGTTGTTCTTGCAACATCAGGTATGCTTGTTGGCGGGGCATCAGTAGAGTACTTTAAAGAATTTGCAGGAAACAAAAAAAATTCGATTATATTTGTATGTTATCAAGGAGTTGGCAGTCTTGGAAGGCAAATTCAAGAAGGAGTAAAAGAAGTTAAAATGATGTCAGAAGGGATAGAAGAAAATGTGCAAGTTAATCTTGAAATTCACACAATAGAAGGTTTTTCTGCGCACTCGGGGAGAAACCAGCTTTTAGCATTTATTAATAAATGTGTACCAAAACCTAAAAAAATTCTTGTAAACCACGGCGAGTCTTCTAGATGCCTTGATCTTGCTTCAACTTTTTATAAGTTAAATAGAATAGAAACAATTGCTCCTAAAAATCTTGAAACAATAAGGATAAGATAAATATAGCCTTAACTTTATATAATACCTTTATAATTAAAAGTGAGAGATTACAACATATTTAAAAATAGATTTTTCGTGTAATAATAAATAAATATCAATTATTAAAATGAAACATTCAATAAGTATCACACTTTTACTATTATGTATGTTTTTTTTCACACAACTTATTGGATTAGCTGTAATTTCTATTTATCAATCGCACACACTTCCATACGGTATGCAGCCTCCAGAAATAAAATCTGAAATTTCCTTGCTGAGTGTTATAATCTCTATTTTCC